>CAJMRO010000026.1:0-19293 GCA_905215825.1 uncultured bacterium | reverse complement strand
GCGCCCTTGAAGTTGAACGTCAGATTGTCCAAATGCGGCCCGCGCAGCGTCGAGCCGTTACGCGGTTCGTAGAACCGCGTAACTAGTTAGTACATCTTTGCGCCGGCGGGGATGGAGGCGTCGAGCTGGATCAGGTTGAGGCGCTCCTCGCCCTCCTCCTCGTGGACAGCGCTGATCAGCATGCCGCAGCTGGGAATACCCATCATCTTGCGCGGAGGCAGGTTGGTGATGGCGAGCAAGGTCTTGCCGACCAGGTCCTCGGGCTCGTAATAAGCGTGAATACCGGAGAGGATGGTGCGGTCGGTGCCGGTGCCGTCGTCGAGCGTAAAGTTCAGCAGCTTCTTGGACTTCTTGACGGCCTCGCATGCCTTGACCTTCACAGCGCGGAAGTCGCTCTTGGAGAAGGTATCAAAGTCGACGAACTCCTCAAACAGCGGCTCAACGGCGATCTTGGAGTAATCGAGCGTGGGCTTAAGCGACTTAACGAACGGGCTCGCGGCGTTGCCGGCCTCGGCAGCCTTGGCGGCAGCGGCACCGGACTGGAAACCCTTCTCGGGCTTCATGTGCGGGAACAGCAGGACGTCGCGGATAGAAGCCTGGTTAGTAAGCAGCATGACCACGCGGTCGATACCAATGCCAATGCCGCCCGCGGGAGGCATACCGTACTCGAGGGCGCGCACGTAGTCCTCGTCATACTCCATAGCCTCATCGTCGCCGCCGGCCTTCTCGGCCATCTGGGCAGCAAAGCGCTCAGCCTGGTCGACCGGGTCGTTGAGCTCGGAGAATGCGTTGGCGTACTCGTGGCCGGCGATGACCAGCTCAAAGCGGTGGGTCAAACGCGGGTCGTCCTCAAAACGCTTGGCGAGCGGGCTGACCTCGATGGGGTAATCGCACACGAACGTGGGGTTGACGATGGTGTCCTCGCCCAGCTCATCGTAAATCTCGGCGATGATCTTGCCGGCAGTCCACTCGGGCTTAATCTCCAGGCCCTTCTCGCGCGCGGCGGCAGCAAGCTCCTCGACTGGCGTGTCAATGGTGACCTGCTTGCCGAGCACGTCGGAGACGATGTCGGTCATGGGACGGCTGGCCCACTCACCAGAAAGGTCGATGGTCTGGCCCTGGTACTCGATGACCTCGGGGTTGCCGATGGCCTTGTTGGCAGCCTTGATGACACCCTGGGCGAGTGCCTTCATGCCCTCGAGGTCGGAGAAGGCACGGTAGGCCTCCATCGTGGTGAACTCGGGGTTGTGGGTAAGGTCCATGCCCTCGTTACGGAAGATGCGGCCGATCTCGAACACGCGCTCAAAACCACCGACGATGCAGCGCTTGAGGTGGAGCTCGGTGGCAATACGCAGGTAGCACTCCTGATCGAGCGCGTTGAAGTGGGTAATGAACGGCTTGGCCGTGGCACCACCCTGGATGGTCTGCAGGATGGGGGTCTCGACCTCCATGTAGCCGTCGGACTCCATAAAGCGACGGAAGGTGGAGAGAATCTGCGAACGCTTACGGAAGGTCTCACGAACGTCGTCGTTGGCGATCAGATCGACATAGCGCTGGCGATAGCGGGTCTCCTTGTCGGAAAGACCGTGGAACTTCTCGGGCAGCGGACGAACGGCCTTGGCAAGCAGGGTCGCGCTCTTAGGGGCAACGGAAAGCTGGCCGCGCTGGGTGCGCACGACCACGCCGGTCACGCCCAGGATGTCGCCCAGGTCGAGAGCCTTGAGCGTATTCCAGGCAGCCTCGTCCATGTCGTTGATGCGGCAGAACAGCTGAATCTCGGCAGTCGCATCGCGCACGACGATGAACATGATCTTGCCCTGACCGCGCTTGGCGACCACACGGCCGGCGATCTTCACGACGTCCTCGGTGTCCTCGCCATCGGCAAGCTCGGCGTACTTAGCCTCGATATCGGCGACGTAGTCCTCAAGCTCAGAGTGCTCGGGATAGGGGTTCTGGCCCGCCTCGAACAGGGCGGCGCGCTTGGCCAGGCGGGTGGCGCGCTCGTCGTTGAGCGTCGATGCCTGATCTGCGGCGTTCTGGTTCTCTGCCATAAGTTAGCTCCTCAAACTAAAACGCTCCCCAGGATTCGGTCCCAGGGAGCGAAAACATACCTTTACGCGGGACCGTGGTCTAGCGTGCGATCTTGGCGATGGTGTAGACGCGAGTCTTGCCGGAAGGCGTAACGACCTCGACGGAGTCGCCCTCGCCGTGACCGATGATGGCGTGACCGACCGGAGACTCGTTGGAAATCTTGTGCTCGAGCGAGTTGGTCTCGGTGGTACCGACGAGCGTGACTTCCATGACCTCACCGTTGGGATCAATCAGAGAAACGGTGGAACCGATGGAGACGGTCAGATCGCCCGTGGTGGCAGCAACCTGAGCGTTGGCGAGGATGGCCTGGATCTCGGCAATACGAGCAGCGTTCTGGGCCTGCTTGTCCTTAGCGGCATCGTACTCGGAGTTCTCCGAAAGGTCGCCGAACGCGCGGGCTTCCTTGATGTCCTCGACGATCTCCTTGGCGTAATCGCCCTCACGCCAAGCGAGCTCCTCGACGAGCTTCTGGCGGCCCTCAGCGGTCAGTACGATCTGGCTTGCGTCCATACGGATATCTCCCCAACTCTGATCAAACAATCAACTGTCAACAAAACGAAAAAGACCGGCTAGCCTGCGGGCAAGCCGGTCAGGTGCTCACCCCAAAGGGATGGGACTACTCTGCGTCCGCGTCGCTGTCCTCTGCCTGCTTCTTCTTGGCAGCAGCGAGCTTGGCCTCGAGCTCAGCGATCTCCTTGTCCTCCTCGGACTGCTCGACCACGACCTCCTCGGCCTGCTTGGTCTCGGCCTTATCGTCGCCCTCCATACCCTCGCGGATATTCTTGACGGTAGAGCCGAGGGACTTGCCGAGCTTCGGCAGGTTCTTGGGCCCGAAGATAATCAGGACAACGACGAGAATAATGATGAGCTCAGGAGCCCTCAGTCCAAACATGTAGACCTCCACAATACAGCGAGACAAGCTCGAATGAGTATACCGCGGGTATCGCGGTATCACAACACTAGCTAAAAAAAGGGACCGCAAGAAGCGGTCCCTCCTCATGCTCTGGTCGGGTTGACTGGATTTGAACCAGCGACCCCTGCGTCCCGAACGCAGTGCTCTACCAAACTGAGCCACAACCCGTTAGCTCGACTATAGTAACAAAGATTTTCGCCGCGTGCTAGAGAAATTTTTATTTCTTTGGCGCGTCGATTTGAACCGTGTTGGAAATAAGCTCAGTCGCGCAGGCCCACCAGCCATTTTGCTGGGCAGCATCGGCAAGCCTTTCGGCCGTGGCAGCGGTGTCGCAAATGGCAAACGAGCAGGCACCCGATCCGCACACATCTACAGCAACGGTTCCGTCCTGTTTACGCAGCCAGTCGAGGACCGTTTGAATCTGCGACTCCATCTGTGCGGAAATGACACCAAGGTTGTTATGGATGAGTGCATATGCCGTCTCGGCATCACCAGCACGCAAGGCAGAAGCTATCGCGCCGGGCTTGTCCGCAGGCACCGGGGCCTCGTCAAAACGTCGATAGGCTTCAATTGTCGAAACGCTTGCCTCGCGCGGCTTGACCAGCACGACGGGCGTCGCGGGCAGCGCGGGGTACTCAGTTGCCAGCACGTCTCCCCCACCTACGTAGAACGCAGGACTCGCGTGCAAAAAGAACGGGACGTCGGCACCAATGCCCCGCGCAATATCGTCGAGCGCTGGGTCGGTGCGATCAATGCCCCAGAGCTCCGCCAAGGCGACAATGACCGCGGCCGCATCCGTCGAGGGGCCGCCCAAGCCAGCGCACAATGGAATGCGCTTCTCAATCGTCACGCAGATGTTTGCCTCGCGACCATAATGCTCGGCCATAGCAACCGCAGCCCGATACGCCGTATTCTTTTGCATGGGAAAATCTGATGCCGGAACCGTCTGGACGGTCAGCGCCTGCGCCGGCGTGACCGTCACGGTATCGGAAAGACCGACAGCCGCCATCAGGGAATCGACCCTGTGGTAGCCGCGGTCATCGCGCTCGGTATGAACCCCCAGGTAGAGGTTAATCTTTGCCGGCGCGGAAAGAGTCAGGGACCGATCGGTCACCGTTAATGCTCCTCGAGCTGATTGCCGAGCGGGGTAAAGATATGCTCGCCGCTCTCGGGGTCGAACAGCTCGACCTGACCGGTGAGGACATCGATATACTGGTAGGACTGACGCGACTTGCGACCGCGACGCTCGTCGACCTCGACGATAAAGACGGCGGGGTGGACGCTCTTGATGGTGCCCATGCGCTCGACAACGCGGGTGCGGCCCATGTTGGCCTTCACCTTGACGCGATCGCCCACCATATCGGTCAGCTTCTCGTGGATGTCGTCGACGTGATTGACTTCCATCTCTTCCATGAACAGGGCCTCCAGAAGGTGCAATTCAAAAAGGGGATAATACCCCTAAGATAGACAAAACTCTAATACTATAGCACCCTGCTGCCGCCATACGCAAGTAGCTAAAAAAGCCCGGTCCCAAATTGACTACTTACAGACTATCGGTGTCCAAGACGATGGTGAATGGGCCGTCGTTGACCAAGTCGACTTTCATATCGGCGCCAAAAATGCCGTGCGCCACGTGTTCGACATCTTGACGAACGAGCGTCAGGAAGTACTCGTAGAGCTCGTTGGCAACATCGGGTGCGCCGGCATCCGTAAACGACGGACGGCGACCGTGGCGGCAGTCGGCGAACAGCGTGAACTGCGACACCACGAGCACCTCGCCGTCGACATCGGCAAGCGCCAAGTTGGTCTTGCCGTTCTCGTCCTCGTTGATACGCAACCCGCGGAGCTTGCCCCACAGCTTGTCGGCCTCGGCACGCGTATCGCCATGGCCCACACCAAGCAGCACCAGGTAGCCGCGTCCAATGCGGCCCACGCACTCGCCGTCGACCGTCACGCCGGCGTTGAGCACGCGCTGCACCACCGCACGCACGGTCTACTCCTCGCCCGTCAGCTTGGCGGACAGATGCTCGAGCGCGTGGAAACGATGGCTGATGACGTTCTTCTCGTCAGCCGTCAGCTCGGCCATGGTCTTGCCCGGCGTGTCGACCGGCAGGAACAGCGGGTCGTAGCCAAAGCCGTGATCGCCGCGGCCCTCGTGCGCGATAACGCCCTCGCAGGCGCCCTCACCATAGGTGACCAAACCGTCCGTGTCGATGAGCGCAACGACGCTCATAAAGCGCGCGGTGCGATCCTCGTCGGCCACGCCTTCCAGGTTAACGAGCAGCTTGGCGTTGTTGGCGGCATCGTCGCCGTGCACGCCCGCATAGCGCGCGCTATACACGCCCGGCTCGCCGTCCAGGGCATCAACGACCAAGCCCGAATCGTCGGCGATGGCCATGAGCCCCGTCTCTTCGACCGCGGCTTGGGCCTTGATGATGGCGTTCTCCAAAAACGTCGTGCCGTTTTCCTCGGGATCCTCAAAATCGCCCAGCTGGCCGAGCGCCACAAAGCGCACCTCGGGCATAACCTTGCCCAAAATGGCCTCGATCTCAGTGAGCTTATGGGCGTTGCCCGTTGCCACAACGATGGTCGCCGCCGGGTCGAGGGTGTCGATGTCGATCTTCTCAAGTGCCATGAGTGGTCTCCTTGTCTCTATAGCAATGCCGCGCCGAGGGCGACGAGGGCCTCTGCCTCTCCCCTCTCAATCAACGGCTGTCTTGTGCCTAGACGTCTCCGCAGATAAAACCTACCAAAATAAACCTGTCCCTTTTTGGCAGGTTAGGCGATGGCTTGGCGCTGAAGCTCGATGAGCTCGGCGATACCCTTGTCGCCCAGGTCGAGCAGGGCGTTGAGGCGTTTGCGGTCGAAGGGCGCCTGCTCGCCGGTGCCCTGGAGCTCGATCATCTCACCGGTGTCGGTGGCGACGAGGTTCATGTCGACCTCGGCATGGCTGTCCTCGGAATAATCGAGGTCAAGCAGCGTATTGCCGTCGACAACGCCCATGGAGATGGCAGCCACCTGGCCGATAAGCGGGATGCGCTCGATCTTGCCCGCCTCGACCCACATGGCGAGGGCGTCGTGCAGCGCCACCCAGGCGCCGGTGATGCTCGCTGTACGCGTGCCGCCATCGGCCTGAATCACATCGCAGTCAACGATGACGGTGTACTCGCCGAGCGCCTTCATGTTGACGACGGTACGCAGGCTGCGGCCAATGAGGCGCTCGATCTCCATGGAGCGACCCTTGCGGTTGGCGTGCTCGCGCTTGCAGCGCTTGCCGGTCGACGCCGGCAGCATGGCGTATTCCGCGGTCACCCAGCCGGCCTTAGCTCCTTTTCGCCAGCCCGGCACGCCCTCCTCGATGGTGGCGGCGCACAGCACGCGCGTGTCGCCGAACTCGGCCAAACACGAGCCGTGGGCGTGCTTCATGACGCCACGGGTGAGCTTAACGGGGCGCAACTCGTTGGCGGCGCGACCGTTGGCGCGGTTGACCTGCATGTACTCCATAGAAATTTCCTTTCGGCAAAAGATGTGGCGAAGGCTTTGGCGGCTGCCTTACATCTATTTCAGCTCATCGATATCGATATGTTCGATGCTCTTGAGCGGCTGACCAAAGATAAAGCTGCCCGCCACCGCAAACTCGGCAATGTTATCGGCCGTCGTGGCAAAACGATGCTGCGGCTCGGCGGCGCCGCCCGCCAGCTGCTCGCGGCGTGTGAGGATATCGGTCAGCTCGCGTGTAGTCTCCTCGGCGGAACTTACGACGCGCACCCCAGGCCCCAGCGCATGGCGGATAGGTCCCACCAACAGCGGGAAATGCGTACAGCCGAGCACCACGGTATCGATACCGTGGTCGCGTAGCGGCTCAACCGTGGCACCCACCAGCGCACGCACAGCAGGCGTATCGAAGATGTCCTCGTTCTCAAGCCACTGTTCCTGCAGATGTGCACCCGAGGCGAGCTCGTGTTCGACAACCTCGACAAAGCTCGAGGCAGGACAGCCGTATACATCGACACCGGCATCCAGGTCCTGAATGGCGCGCGTGTAGGCGCCCGAGCGAATGGTGAGGTTGGTGGCGAGCACGCCCACGCGACGCGTACGGGTGCTGTTGATTGCCGCACGGGCACCCGGCGCGATCACGCCGATCACGGGAACGTCGAGCACCTGCTGGGCCAGACGCAAGGCCGCAGCGGTCGCCGTGTTGCAGGCGATGACCATAATCTTGACGTCGTGCTTCGACAGCCAACGGCCCGCCTGCAACGCAAACGAGCGCACCTCATCCTCGGTGCGGGTGCCGTAGGGGCAGCGCTTGGTGTCGCCGAAGTAGTAGACGGACTCGTGCGGCAGCGACGTCGCGATCGCGCGCGCAACCGTCAGACCGCCCAAACCAGAATCGAACACGCCAATCGGGCGCGTGTCGCCTGCCGGATTCTCGATATCGGACATTACCTCACCAGTCTCTCTCGAAAAGACATGTCCAAGTGCGGCGACGCCGCGCTACGAACGCGCCGCGACCAGCAGCTCTGCCGTCGCCGCCCAACCGTCGACAATTTTGCCGCGCGTAACGAAAGCGTTCTCGCAAGCAGCCAGGAACTCGGGCGCGCCGGCGCTCGTCAGGCCATTCTCGACCAGGCAGAACGTGCCCACGTGATCGGCCATGTAAAAGTCGGACTCGGAATCGCCGAGCGCGAGCGTCTCCTCGCGCTCGATCCCCAGGTGCTCGCAGAAGCGCGCGATGCCAACGCCCTTGTTGAGACCCGCGGGGTTGATGTTGAATGCGCGACCGTCCTCGACGCGATCGAGCTCGAGCGTCGTCGGCTTGGACAGGTGAGTCAGATGGCCGTTGCAAGCCCAGATCAGACCGCAGCCTGCCTCGTCCAGGATGGCCTGAACCTCATCGTCGGGCACATCGCCGCGCATGCCGACGGTGACCTCACGGTATTTGTAGCCGGTCGACATGTCGTTGTGATACTCGATCTTGTGCGGCCAGCGGGCGAGGATCTTCTCGCACACGCCGGTCTGCTCGATCACCTGGTGCGGCGTGAGGCCGCAAGAGGGGTCGTAGGGCATGTCGCCGGTCAGATACTCCCAATCGTTGGCTTTGAGGTCGTACATGACCAGGCCGCCCATCTCACCAATGTAGGAGTTGAGGCCGAGCACGCGCGCGTCCTCGTGAATCATGGTACGGTTGCGGCCCGAGGTGGGAACCACCTGAATACCAGCGCGAGCGAGCGCCACGACGGCCTCGACGAGTTTGGTCGAAGGGTTGCCGTCGTTGTCGCGCAGCACGCACGAGCTGGGTGCGAGCATCGTGGCATCCAGGTCGGTAAAGACGTACTTGACCTTGGCCAAGCGCTCGCGCATCTCGCCCGAAAGCTCGGCAACGGTCGGCAGGGTGTTGTGGGACATGGTTACTCCGTTTACGTAGAAGGGTTTGGACTTGGACGGCATGTTTTGATTGAGGGAACACGCTTATGGCGACAGCGCACTCAGGGCGCCGCCGCCATCATGGTTCATTAGTCAAACTGGGTAACATCGATCAGGCGATTGGCCAGCGAAAGGTCGCTCTCGATGGGCACGAACTCGTCGCCCACGTGCATGAGTTCCTCGTCACCTTTTGCCAGCAGCAAGACAATGGTAGGAGCATCGGGGTTGACGTACTCCTCGCGCGCCGCCTTGAACGCCGCATGCACGGCAGCTTCGCGATCGAGGATGATCTTGTTCGGCGTATCGTCGGGAACATGTTCGGCAAGCTCGCGACAGACCTTCATCGGGTCCTCGTGAGCCGGGTCCTCATTGGCAAAGATCATCAGGTCGGAATACGGTGCGGCCTCGCGCGGAAGCTGCTCGCGGCGCTCCTGCGCCTTGCCGCCGGCAGCGCCAAACACCGCGATGACCGGGCTGGCGGGAAACGCGCGCTTGACCGACGAGAAAAGCGAACGGAACGAAAGCTGGTTGTGCGCATAGTCGACGACGCAGATCACGCGGCCGTCCTTCGACTCCACGACCTCCATACGGCCCGGCACACGCAGTTTGGAGAGGCCCTTCTTGATAGCCTCGATACCGATGCCGATCTCGCGCGCGGCGGCGATAGCGACCAGCGCGTTCTCCACGTTAAAGTCGCCCGCGATACCCAGCAGGACCTTCTCCCCCGCCTCGGACTCGTCGGCACACAGGCCATGCAAGTTGAACTCGATGCTAAAGCCGACCATGCGTACGTCGCTCGCCCACAGGCTTGCCTCGGGATGCTCGACGCCAACGGTCACCAAGCGCTCGGCCGTCGACGCTGCCTCCAGCACACGGTCGACCTCTTCGGTGCCCAGATTCACCACGGCGGTCTTTGCCTGGTCAAAGATCCTGAGCTTGCTCTCAAAATAATCCTCAAACGTGGGGTGTTCAATCGGCGAGATGTGGTCACGCCCGATGTTGAGGAAGCACGCCACGTCAAACGGCAGGTTCTCGACGCGCTGGTACTTGAGCGCCTGGCTCGAAACCTCCATGACCATGGACTGGCGACCGGACGTGCGACAGTTGGCGATATGGCGCCAGACCTCGGGGGCCTCGGGCGTAGTATTGGTGCTCTCGTAGCACTCGATACCATCGTCGGTACTCACCGAGCCGATCATGCCGCAGGACTCGCCCGCCGCTTTGATAATCGACTGGAGCATAAAAGCGGCCGTGGTCTTTCCCTTGGTGCCGGTGATGCCCACGATCTTGACGTCGTGGTCGGGACGGTCGTAGACCTCCGGCGGCAACAGGGCCATGGCCGTGCGAACACTTTCAACAACCAGCATCGCAGCACCGCTCTCCTTCGCCAGCGGCTCCAGAGACTCGACCAGCGACTCCTCGCACACAAATGCGACGGCGCCCGCATCGAGCGCCATGCTCAAAAACGCGGGCTTAAAGGCAGCACCTTTGCAAAAGAACACGTCACCTGCCGAGACCGCGCGCGAATCAAACGAGCAGCCGGTCACGGCACGCTCGTCAACCTGCTCCGATGCGCGCAGCTCGCCGCACACACCGAGAAGCTTGGCAAGCGTATCGACCGTGGTCACGGTCGCGGAATCCGAATGGTGCATCTTTCACCTTTCTCAGCCATTTGGCAGGGACGGTTTTCATAGTAACTGAAACGTGCTCGCGCAAAAACGGCTCCCGGAGGAGCCGTTACGCGCAGGCATTCGTAAGCCGAGACTAGGCAGCCTGAACAGAAGGCTGGCCCTCGTCGATAAAGAAGCGCTTGTACCACACTAGGAACACGAGCGGCGTATAGATCTTGCGCTGGAAATCGCCCTTGCCCGCAAAGTGCAGATCGAGCAGGTGCATGAGCTCGTCGGTATTGAAGAACTCGCTTGCCCACGGCGCGGTGAAGTACTCCTTGACATAGTCGTACCACTTTTGCTCGCGCAGCCAGTAGACAATCGGCACCGGGAAGCCCACCTTGGGACGGGTGGCCCACTCATCGGGCAGCGACTTGTTGGCAGCGTGGCGGAGTACCTGTTTGTTGCCGTTCTCGTTGATGCGGTAGCGGTCGGGAATGTGCTCGGCGAACTCCATGACTTTGCGGTCCAGGAAGGGCACGCGCAGCTCCAGTGAGTGTGCCATGCACATCTTGTCGGCCTTGAGCAGAATGTCGCCCGGGAGCCACATGTTCATGTCCAGGTACTGCTTCTTGACCAGCTCGGGCTGACCCTTCACGCGCGCATAGATGGGAGCGGCAAGCTCGAAGGCGCCATCGCCGGTGTTGTACTCGGGCTTGAGCACGCCGTCGACCTCGCGCTCC
Organism: uncultured bacterium; assembly: GCA_905215825.1. Classification (GTDB taxonomy): domain Bacteria; phylum Actinomycetota; class Coriobacteriia; order Coriobacteriales; family Coriobacteriaceae; genus Collinsella. The sequence continues at coordinate 8,512 of CAJMRO010000026.1, read as the reverse complement.
GGCCATACCAGAGCCTGTCCCAGGAACGACTTCTCAGGGATCTCGGCACCCTTGACCAGGAAGTTATGTCCCTTGAAGTACGGCATATGCAGCGCCAGGTTACCGAGCGCGCGACGGATGGGCAGCGGCACCATCTTTTTGTACTTGCGCACCGGGACCGTATCCTCGTAGTAGGCGTAGCCGCCAAAGAGTTCGTCGGCGCCTTCGCCCGAAAGCACCACGGTGACGTCCTTGCGGGCCATCTCGGCCAAGAACCACAGCGGCACGGAAGACAGGTTGGACTGCGGCTCGTCCATGTGATACTGGATGTCCTCGAGCGCACCGAAGAACTCGTCGGCGGTAATCATCTTGCGAACGTTCTCGACGCCGAGCTTATCGGAAAGCTCCTTGGCGTAGTTGGTCTCGTTGAAGTTCTTGTAGTCAAAGCCCACCGAGAAGGTCTTGTCGGGCATGAGGCAAGCGGCGATGTAGCTGGAGTCGACGCCACCGGAGAGGAACGACGCGACCTTGACGTCGGCGATGCGATGGGCCTCGACGCTCTCGTGCACGACCTCGTCCAGCTCATCGACATACTCTTCGAACGGCTTCTCGACGGCAGAGTAATCGCAATCCCAGTAACGCTCGATGTTCATCTTGCCGGTCGGGATATCGACGGTAAAGTAGTGCGCCGGCGGCAGCTTGTAGACACCCTCGAAGAAGGTCTCCTCGGTTGCCGAATACTGCAGCGTCATGTACGGACGCAGAGCCTTTTTGTTGACCGCCTTGTGGAAGTGCGGGTAGTCCAGGAAGCTCTTGATCTCGGAACCAAAGAGCACGCCCGGAGCGCCGTCGCCCGCATCGGCCATGGGATAGTAGTAGAGCGGCTTGATGCCAAAGATGTCGCGGGCGCCAAAAAGCTTGTTCTTCTTTTTGTCCCAGATGACGAAGGCGTACATACCGCGCAGACGATCGAGTACGGCCTCGCCCCACTCCTCGTAGCCGTGCAGGAGGCTCTCGGTGTCGGCGCCGCAGTGGAACTTGTAGCCCTTGGCCTCGAGCTCGGAACGGAGTTCTTGGAAGTTGTAGATCTCGCCGTTGAAGACAATGACGACGCTGCCGTCCTCATTGGCCATGGGCTGAGCGCCGGCCTCGGTCAGGTCGAGGATCGACAGGCGGCGGAAGCCCAGGGCAACGCGGCCGTCGATAAACTGGCCGCCCATGTCGGGACCACGATGGACGATGCGGTCCATCATCTTGGTGAGCACCTCGGATTGGTTATCCGTCCCACCGACAAAACCGACAAAACCGCACATATACTATCCCCTCTGCTGTTGCTGGGTATCAAATCGAATCAGTAGCTTTTGAGTATACCCGAGGGCGTAAAGAGGGACGGAATGTTCAGGCAATCTCAACTGAATCAGCTCCGCGCCGACACGCGCCGGTTACCTTTAATGGATATGAGGTGAATGGGGCGATTGTTTTGCTATACTCTCTCCGCACGGGCGATTGGCGCAACGGTTAGCGCAGGTGCTTTACACGCACAAGGCTGGGGGTTCGAATCCCTCATCGCCCACCATTGATTTGTTAGGCCTCCATCACTGGAGGCCTTTCTTTTTCTGGGCCAGCACATGGGATTCGAACCCGACAGGGTGCGGAGCTGAGGAAACGCGAAGCGTTTTCCAGCGCAGCACGCGAGGGCCGTAGGCCCGAAGCGGAAGCGGGCGGCGAAGCCGCACGCGACATCCCTCATCGCCCACCACTGATTTGATAGGCTTCCAGTAATGGAGGCCTTTCTTTTTTGCACCCGGTGCATGGGATTCGAACCCTAAGGACCCCTTATTTCAAGGTCCGTGGTCAAAAAATGGCAAAAATGAGTACTGCTACTTTGCTTGCAACATATAAAAAGAAAGTATTTACTTAAGTTACGCAACATATGTCCATTATAAGGACTAATATTTGAATCAAAATCGTGTATTCATCGCCATTTCGTCTTGCTATCTAGCCTTATTAGTCCAAAATTGCTGCTACCAAATCGGTAACAGTACTCATATTTGATGTTTTTTGACCAGCAGGTCTCCCCCGCCTTAGCAAATCTAAGACAAAACGGGGTCCAGACCGCTGAATCGTGTCGCATATGGCACGTCCGCAGTCCGGAACCCGGTCCAAATTGAGTCATTGCGCTATGTTAGGCCAACACACCCGACAGGATCTCGATCAGACTGTCCACATCGGCTTCCTCGCAGACAAGCGGCGGCAGGAAACGCAGCGTGTGGGCACCTGTAGCGTTAATCACGGTGCCGGCGGCCAGCGCGCGGGCAACAATATCATGCGCATCGCCCGCAGCGTCATCCAAGTCGCAGCCGAGCATCAAGCCGCGACCGCGCACCTCGGTAACGTGCGGTAACTTGGCGAGCTTTGCCTCCATATAAGCACCCACCTTTGCAGCATGCTCGCCATAGTCGCCGCGCACGAGCGCGGAGAGCGTCGCAGCGCACGCCGCGACAGCCAAGCAGCTACCGCCAAAGGTCGAGCCGTGGTCACCCGGCTTAAACACGTCGGCAATCTCTTTCTTTGCCACCACGGCACCCATGGGCACGCCATCGGCAATGCCCTTGGCAAGGCTCATAATGTCGGGCTCCACGCCATAGGTCTGGAATGCAAACGGCTTGCCGGAGCGGAAGATGCCACACTGGACCTCGTCGGCGATAAGAACGGCGCCCACCTCGTGTGCCAAGTCGCGCGCCGCCGCCATAAACTCCTCGGTCATGGGGTGCACACCGCTCTCACCCTGAATCGGCTCGAGCATGACGGCGCAGACCTCGCTTCCCAGCTGCTTAAAGATTGCGCGCAGTTCGTCGACATCGTTGGGCGTGCAGGCCACAAAACCGCCCGGCAGCGGACGGAAGCTGTCCTGTAGCCAATCCTGCATGGTGGCCGCAATGGTCTCGAGTGTACGGCCGTGGAAGCCGCCGCGCATGCATACGATGGTGTTGCCGCCGTTACCAGCACGCTTGGCGTACAGACGCGCGAGCTTCATCGAGCCCTCGTTGGCTTCGGCACCAGAATTGGCAAAGAACGTCTCCCACACCTGCTCGTCCGCAGCCGGGGCACCGAGCGCAGCGGCCGTGGTCTCATCGCCGGCGGCAATGGCATCGGCCAGCACGCACGCACCATCTACGTCGTCGTTGGCAAGCTTGGACAGCAGCGCCGCGACCTGTCCACGCTGCTCGATGTAGAAGTAATTGGAGACATGCATGAGCTTTTTGGTCTGCGCCTCGAGCGCCGAGAGCACTGCGGCGTTGCCGTGGCCAAGGCTGCACACACCGATACCGGCAAGAAAATCAAGATACTCACGGCCGTCATCACCGGTGAGCTTCATACCGTGACCTTCGACAAACTCTACCGGAGAACGACCAAAAGTATGCATAACGTAATGGGATTCGAGCGATTGTTGAGTTGCAAGTGACATGGGATGCCTTTCGTTGGGCGCCATACGGCGCAGGGCTATGGGTGCAGGGACGCGACGACCGCGGGTCAGCTAGACCGTCTGGAGCTTCTCGACCTCGTCGAGGTTCTCAGTCAGGCGTGCCGCAAAGGTCGAAAGCGGGTGCGGGTGCGTATCGAACTCGTAAGCCGTCTCGGTGGAGTGGATCACGGTACCGACGCCAGCATCGGTCAGCAGCTCCAGCAGCAGCGAGTGCGGCGTCGTGCCGTTGATGATGTGGGCTCGGAACACACCGGCGGCAAGCGCATCGACAGCGGCGCGTAGCTTGGGAATCATGCCTTTGTCGACCTCGCCCCCATAGAGCATCTCATTAACCTCGTCGAGCGTCAGGTTGGAGATGAGCGAATCCTTGTCGCTAAAGTCCTTATACAGGCCATCGACGTCGGTAAGGAAGATCACCTTATGCGCGTGGAGCGCCGCCGCGACGGCACCGGCGGCGGTATCGGCGTTGATGTTGAAGAAGCCACCGTCCTCCCCCGCCGCGACCGTGGCGATAACGGGAATGTACTCGCTGTCGAGCAAACGCTCGATATAGTCGGTGTTGACGTGCGTGACCTTGCCTACGCGGCCGAGCTCTGGGTCGAGTGGCTCGGCGATAAGGGTGCCGGCGTCGCTGCCGGACACGCCCACGGCCAGGTTGCCGTGGTGGTTGAGCGCCGCGACCAGCTCCTGATTGACCTTGCCACCCAGTACCTCGCGCACGATGTCCATGGTGGCAGGCGTAGTCACGCGCTGGCCGTTCTTAAACTCGACGGGGATGTCGTAGTGGCTGAGCGCCTCGTTGATGGCCTTGCCGCCACCGTGGACGATAACAGGACGCATGCCGATAATCTTGAGCAAGACGATGTCGCTCATCACGTCACGACGCAGTTGCTCGTCGACCATGGCGGCACCGCCGTACTTGATAACGACCGTCTTACCGGTCAGGTTCTTAATCCATGGCAGCGCCTCGAACAGCAGCTGCGCGGTAACTTCGTTGGATTCGTTCGAGCGGCAATCGCGTGCGAACTTCATAGTCTGCCTCGTCTTTCGTGTAGCAATCGCGCCGCACCTCGTTGCCCGCGATTGCAGCGGGACGCGCGGCACATCGGGACTCTAGGAACGGTAATCACCGTTAATGGAGATGTACTCGTGCGTGAGGTCGCAAGTCCACACGGTGGTCGCCGCGTCCCCTGCGCCCAGGTCTGCTGAGATCACGATCTCGGGCGCCTCAAAGCGACGCAGCGCCTCGTCCTCGTCAAAGGGAACGGTCAGGCCGTCGCGGCAGACGGGCATACCCATCATATCGATGGACACATCTTCTTGGTTAAATTGCACGCCGCACTTGCCGAGCGCCATGGCAACGCGGCCCCAGTTGCAGTCGTGGCCGGCGATGCAGGTCTTGACGAGCGGCGAGTTGGCGACAGCACGGGCGGCGATATCGGCCTCCTCGTCGTTCGCGGCACCGGTGACGTTAACCGTCACGAGCTTGGATGCGCCCTCGCCATCTGCGGCGATGTTGCGCGCCAGGCTCTCGCACACCTCATGCACGGCAAAGGCCAGCTCATCGAAGGCGTCGGAGCCCTCGACAATGGGTTCGGCATCCGCGGCAGCAGCGCCGGAGGCAAGCATGATGCAGGTGTCGTTAGTCGAGGTGTCGGAGTCGACCGTTACCTTATTAAAGGTCTGCTTGACGGTAGAGAGCAACAAGGCATGGAGCGCCGCCGGCTCGACAGGGGCATCGGTAGTGATGACCGCGATCATGGTGGCCATGTCGGGCATGATCATGCCCGAGCCCTTGCACATACCACCCACCGTATAGGCATTGCCTGCGTGCCCCGCGGCCTCGCTGCGGTAACACACGGCATACTCCTTGGAGTGCGTGTCGGTCGTCATAATAGCGCGGGCGGCATCGGCGCCACCGTGGTCGGAGAGCGCCTCGTAGGCGGCGGGAACGGCAGTCTCAAACGTGTCGATCGGCAGAATCTGACCAATTACGCCCGTGGAGGCGACCAGAATCTGCTGGGGCTCGCAGCCGATGACCTGCGAGGCGATGTTGCAGGTCTCGCGCGCGCAGGCAAGACCGGTCTCACCCGTGGCGGCGTTGGCATTGCCAGAGTTGACCGAAACGCCGGCAATGATGCCGTAGCCCTTGTCGGCGCCGCCCAGGTTGGCACGGCTCACCTGCACGGGCGCCGCACAAAAGCGGTTAGTCGTAAACACGCCGGCCCCGGGACAGGGTTTATCAGGCACGACGAGCGCGTAATCCAGGCGCTCGGGATTCTTGCGGAATCCGGCATGGATGCCCGCCGCCTTAAAGCCGGCCGCCGCCGTTACGCCGCCCTCTACGGCACGAATCTTGATATCAATCAGGTCGGTATTCATCGTCCCCACGACTCCTTATATCAAATAAAAAATGGGCATCGGTTGGTGCGCCACACCAGTCACAATCATGAGACCAGCTTAAAAGTGGCGCCCCACTCGATGCCCGACTACCAAATCGTTAACAATCGAATGTGCTACACCGGGCACGCCACTGTGGGCAAGCCTCGTCGCTCGTCAAAACCAAAGACGATGTTGGCGCACTGGACCGCCTGGCCTGCTGCACCCTTGCACAGATTGTCGATGGCGCCCGTAGCCACCAGAACGCCCGCGCGCTTGTTGAGCGCGAGGCCGATCTGGGCGGCGTTGGTGCCGACGACCGAAGCCGTCTTGGGCTGCTGGCCGGCATCGAGTACGCGCACGAAGGTTCGACCGGCGTAGAACTGCTTGTAATGGTCGACAACGTCCTCAAGGGTCAGCGTGTCGATAGCCTGCGGCGCGAGCGGCAGCGTCACCGTGGAGAGCAGGCCGCGCTTGAGCGGTGCCAGATGCGGGGTGAAGACGATGCGGTCGGTCAGGCCAAGAATCTGCTCGATCTCGGGCGTATGACGATGCTTGCCCACGCCATATGCCTCCAGATTCTCGTCCGCGCTGCAAAAATGCGTGCGGGCGTTACAGGACTTACCGGCACCCGTCACGCCGCTGATAGCGTCGACGATCACGGGGCCGCTCTGGGCAACCCAGCCGGCGCGCACGGCAGGCGCGGCAGCAAGGCTCGTTGCGGTGGGATAGCAACCGGCGCAGGCAACCAGCACGGACTTGCCGTCAGCATAGTCGGATGCGGCGGTCTCCAAGTCCTGGCAGAACAGCTCGGGCAAACCAAAGGCGCGAGTCTTGAGCAGCTCGGGGCTCGTATGCTCGGCGGCATACCAGGCCTCAAAGGTAGCCGGATCGCTCAGGCGATAGTCGGCCGAAAGGTCAATGCAGGAGACTCCCGCGGCAAGCAGGGCGGGCACCTGTGCCATGGCAGCCGTGTGCGGCACGGCCAAAAAGACCGCATCGCAGTTCTTGAGCTCGGGGGCGTCATGCGTCGTGAAGACAAGATTGCTTACGCCGGCGAAACTCGGATACACCGCGGACAGTGGCTGGCCGGCATCGGCGTTGGACGTAATGGCAACAAGTTCAAACTCGGGATGACCGAGCACGAGGCGAATGAGTTCGGCGCCGGCATATCCAGCCGCGCCGACGATTCCAACCTTCAAAGACATATCAGACTCCTTGCCTGCGATTTATGCACCGATGCGCATTTCGCAGCGGTCGTTATGAAGTGGGTTGAAACTTTAGCACCAAAAGATGCATGAATACGTAAATAGCTTGCATATTCATGCATTGAAACATTCCCGACACATTCGCTTGAAGGAATTGACAAATAGAGCGGGCCCCGTATTGCCCGGCGCTCCTAACGGCGTCAGGCAATACGGGGCCCGCCCATGCGAAAAACCAAGTTGTTGGGATGAGCCAGCTGGTTAGAGCTCGACCGGCACCCATTCGTCGTGATTGCAGATAAAAGCCTCGGGATCCTCGACGCTAAAGAAAACAAGCGTGGGGTCGTTAGGCCCCTCATAGTGCTCGCTCAAGCGCTCAAGATGTTTCCATCCGGCCTCGCGCATTTCGCTCGAAGCCCGGTCTTCCAGCCCCGCACGCCCACGCAGAATCAACCAACCATGGCCCGGCCACCAACTCGTGGCCTCAAAGCGCTGGTTTTGCAGAAGCTCTTGCCACACATCTTTGGTGCGCGCTGTCACAAACCACAGCTTGCCGTCCTGAATCTGCGCAAACGAGAACGGACGCACATGCGGCTGCCCGTCCACGCTCGTCGCCAGATACCACGCAGGCACCGACGTCAGATACTCCAGCACCGTATTCAATCCGTCCACGTTTCCTCCTGTCGCCTGACCAGTCTTTTTGCAATGGGTAGTCAATTTGGGAAATTAGAGCTCGAGGCGCTCTTCGCTGCCGTCGATATCGCAGAATCGCGCGGCGATGTTGCGGACCGAGAAGAATGCAAGGCGGCCGTCGTTGGCGCTATCGTGTTGCTCGCCAATGCCCACCATGTGCCTAAAGCCCGCCTGACGCACCTTGTCGCTCACGACTGCATCGTCCTCGAGCGCGACCTCACCAGTTAACACGATCCAGCACTCCCCCGGCTTCCAGCCCGATACCTCAAACTTGGGATTCGCGCTCAACTCCGCCCACACGTCCTTGTCGCGCGACGTGCAAAACCACAGCTTGCCGTCATCGACCATGGCAAACGAAAACGGCCTCACGCGGGGCTGATGCCCGTCGCTCGCATCGGTCGTGGCAAGATACCACGCCGGAATACGCCTGAGATACGAGCAGACGCGCTCGAGCTGAGCCGTGCGATCGATGTCGGTCATAGAGACCCCTTTCTTGCGCTCGAATCGAGCTTAGAAGAGTTGAAGATTGATAACGACAACGCATGTCACCAGCAGCGCCATCGCCACCGCGGCCAGTGCATCCCCGCGGCCAAACGTAAGCGCATGCAGACGCGTGCGCCCCTGCTCGCCGTGATAACAACGCGCATCCATGGCGGCCGAAAGCGTCTCGGCATGACGGAACACGCCGGTGAACAGCGGAATCGCCACGCTGCCGAGCATGCGCACACCGCCGAGCGGACCGCCCGTCACGCGCGCGCCGCGGCTTGCC
>CAJMRO010000025.1:0-20982 GCA_905215825.1 uncultured bacterium | reverse complement strand
GCTGGCACAGATGGTGGAAAAAGAGTTCCCCTGCGCACCCAGCTCCAGCTGCAAGTAGTCAAAGCGGATGGCCAGCTCCTTTTCCGTCATGCCCTCGTGAATCTCGGGCAGCACCTTCAGGAAAGCCTCGCTGGTGATCCGGCAGGCTTCGCGGATGCAACGGATCTCGTCCTCGGACTTGATCTCCCGGAGCTTTTCGGGCTTTTGCGCCAGGGGCAGCCAGGTAGCGCCGTCGCCGATGGCGTCGCGGATGTTGCCGCACTTGTTGGCATCGCCCAACACGTGGGTGGTAACGCCGGCTGCAGCAAGGTCGTCGGCCAACTTGGTATTGGGACGATAGCCCATGGCAAGTACCAGCGTATCGGCATCGGCGATGGTGTGGACCTCGCCGTCCTTCTCGTAGCTGATAGTGTCCTCGGTAATCTCGGTCACCTTGGCCTCGGTCAGCACGTGGACGCCCTTGGAGAGCATGCGCGTGATGAGCACCGCGCGACCGGCACCGCCCTCGTTGGCGGCGAGCGTCTTGGTCATCTCGATGACGGTGACATCGCGGTTGGCCGGCGACAGGTCGTTGACCAACGGGGCCAGGTAATCGGCCGTCTCGCAGCCAACGGTGCCGCCGCCCACGATGACGATCTTCTTACCCGGGAAAGCCTTGCCACCCAGCAGGTCGTCGGCCGTCATAACCTGCTTAAAGCCCTGCATGAAGGCCGGAGCGATGGGCTCGGCGCCATAGGCCAGGACGACCTCGTAGCCGGCGTAGTCGCGCTGAATGTCCTCGGCAGTAAGCTCGGTGCCAAATACGCACTTCACGCCCGCCTCAGCAAGACGGCGATACTGATACTTGATCACACGGGTGAGTTCCTGCTTTGCCGGCGGAACGGCTGCGATACGCATCTCGCCGCCCGGTTCGTCCTGCTTGTCCACGAGCACCACGTTGTGGCCGCGCTTGGCGGCAATGAACGCCGCCTCCATGCCCGCAGGACCAGCGCCCACAACGAGCACGTTCTTGGCCTCGGCGGCAGGCTCGTAGCCAGCCTCGTCGCGCTCCACGTCCGGATTAACGGTGCAGGAGATGCGTTTGCCAAACATAATGCCGTTCAGGCAGCGCAGGCAGCCAATGCAGGGGCGAATATCGTCGGCGTTGCCGGCAGCGGCTTTGTTGCAGAACTCGGCATCGCACAGATTGGCGCGGCCCATCATGCATATGTCGGCAGCGCCGTCCTCGATCAGCTCCTCGGCGATCCAGGCCTCGTTGATACGTCCGACGGTGGCGACGGGAATGTTGACGTGCTTTTTGATCTCGCGCGAGCAGGCGGCATGCGAGGCCTGCTGGGTACCGGCGGCGGGAATTGCGGAGCCGCGCTTGATGGTGGTGCCGCCCGACACATGAATCATGTCGACGCCGGCCTTCTCCAGGCGACGCGAGACGTAGATCATGTCGTTGAGGGTCAGACCGCCATCGGTGTACTCATCGCCCGAGATGCGGACGTCGATGATAAAGTCCTTGCCGCAGCGCTCGCGAATCTCGGCGATGACCTCGAGCAAAAAGCGCATGCGGGCGTCGAGCGAGCCGCCGTACTCATCGGTACGCTTGTTATAGAGCGGGGTCAAGAAACCGCCGAGCATGCCGTGGGCGTGCGCCGCATGGACCTCGACGCCATCGACACCGGCCTTCTGCATACGCACGGCAGCGTCGCCAAACTGATGCGTGAGCTCGTGAATCTCGTCGACCGTGATGGGACGCGGTGCCTCACGGGCATAGGACGGTCCCACGAAGGACGGAGCGATCAGGCGCGGCGTGCCCGGAATGTTAAAGGCCATGTAGGCGGGGTGAAAGAGCTGCGGCATGATCTTGCAGCCATACTCATGCACGGCGGCGGCGAGCTTTTCCCAGCCAGGGATAAACGTGTCGTCGTAGCAGCACATGTCACCCGGCAGATAGGTATAGGTGGGCTCGACCGTCACGACCTCGGTAATGATGAGGCCCACGCCGCCCTTGGCGCGGGCACGGTAATGATCGACCAAGTCGTCGGTCACATAGCCATGATCGGCCAGGTTGGTGGACACCGGCGGCATAAAGACGCGGTTCTTGACCTCGGTCGTACCGACCTTGATCGGACTAAAGAGCATCGGGTAGGCGGAGGACTCCATACAGGGTTCCTTTCATTTGAGCCGCTCGGCGGCAGTTGCTGACGTACCTATCGTACCAGCAACCGCGCAGCACCCGACCGTGCGCGTTCCTCCAGCCTCTGCTCAACCCCAAAAAGTTGCGGTGAAATACGGAGCAATCGAGGCTTTTGACAGCCAAAACAGTCCGTATTTCACCGCAACTGATGGGTGGGATGGAGTTAGAGGCCCAGATAGGTAGTCATGCCTTCGACGGCGAGCTTGGCGCCGGCTACGGCGTGAACAACCGTCAGCGGGCCGTTGACCACGTCGCCGGCGGCAAAGACGCCAGGCACGGTGGTCATGCCGCGCTCGTCGACCGAAAGAAGGCCGCGATGGTCGGTCTCCAGACCGCCCGTCGTAAGCACAAGCTTGTCCTTGGGCACCTGCGAAGCCGCAATCACAACTGTGTCGGCAGACGCATGGTCGAGCTCTTCCTCGTAGCCCACCACATTGTTGTCCTCGTCAAAGATAGCCGTCTCGAACACCGGACCGTTATCATCGATGGCGCAGATCGCCTTGCCGCGCACAATCTCGGCACCGTCAAGCTCGGTCAGCTCGACCTCGTCGTCGATGGCCGAGATATGGCGCGAGCGTGCATACACAGTGACCTTGCGAGCACCCGAACGCAGCGCCGTGCGGGCAACATCCATGGCCACATTGCCGGCGCCGATAACCGCCACGTTCTGCCCGATTGCCACGCTCGTGGGATCGACCAGATAATCGATACCAAACAGCACGTTGCCGCGCGACTCGCCGGGAATACCCAGCTTTCGAGCTCGCCAGGTACCAGTACCGACAAAGACCGCATCGTAGCCGTCGCGCAGCAGGTCGTCGATATGCAGCGCGCCACCGATGGTGGTCGAGGGGCGCACGCGCACGCCAAGCGAGCACATCACGTGGCGATACTTTTGCACGAGCGCACGGGGCAGGCGGAACTCGGGGATACCGTACTCCAGCACACCGCCGATCTCGGGCCGCTGCTCAAATACCGTGACGGCACAGCCCAGCTGGGCCATCTTAATGGCCACGGTAATACCAGCGGGACCGGAACCGACCACAGCAATCTGTTTACCGCACGACGGTGCGGGCTTCCACTCCTTACGATCCAAATATGCCGTGGAGATATAGTTCTCGATGCTCGAGAAATGCACCGGCGCGCCCTTGCGGCCCTGGATGCACGCGCCCTCGCACTGGCCCGAATGGTTGCAAACCATGGAGCAGACCGCGCTCATGGGATTGTTCTGGAACAGTAGCTCGCCCGCCTCTTCTAGACGACGCTGTTTGAACAGGTCAATGACCTGTGGAATAGGCGTCTGAACCGGGCAGCCCTTAATCTGGCAGAACGCCCTTTTACAACCCAGGCAACGATTCGCCTCTTCGACAATGTGGATAGCCACGCAACTCCCCTTTTTAATGCAATCCAATGGGGCGACGATAAAGACCCTTCACCGCCGCCCCCATACAGGTAATCTCAATCTGCCGACACGGCAAAAGCCAATGCTATAACTCGCGATGCGAAGCCCCGCAGCGAGCGGACATGTGCTCGAGTGTCGCCAGGCAGTCAGCCGCCGTCGCCGGCACGCTGTTCTCGACCACGCAGGGAATCCCAGGGCAGGCGGCGGCAGCCCAGGCCACCACGGGCTCAAAGTCATAGCGACCCGTCTCGCCCACGCCGTGGCACACCAGGCGTGAGCCCGTACCGTCGCACCAACCGGCTTTGTCCTCGTTGTCGACGACCTCAAAATCCTTGGCGTGCAGCACGCGGATCTTACTGCCGCATAAGTAGAGCATGCGCGCTGTGATTTCCTGCGCTTCGTCAACAACGCTGGGGTGCAGCAGCGACACTGGGTCGTAGATCACGCCGAGCGACGGGCTCGAGACGCGCTCCAGCACCTCACGGCAGCGATCCGGCGTATTAACCGTCTCGTTCCAACCGGGCTCGATCAGTATTTGCCCGCCCACGGCCTCGGCCCGATCGCAGACGTGTGCGAGTCCGTCCATAAAAGCCTCGAGTGCCTCATCAGTCGTGCGGTCGTCAGCAACGCGGTTCTGCGCATTGGGGCGACCGGTCTCGGTACCCACCGGGCATCCGCCGAGCATCTGGGCAAAGTTCAAGCACGCCTCGTACTCGGCAAAGTTATCCATGAGCTGTTGGCGATCGGGCGTCGCCAGATTCTTATAGCAGCCGAGCACGGCGACCGAAACGCCCGCCTCGTCGAGCACCGCACGCAAATGGTCGGCAAGCTCGCGGGTCAGGCCGCCTCGATCGATCCCCATCGATGCGTAGAGCACCTTGCTCGGCAGCTGAATGCACGAAAAGCCCAGCTCTCCCGCCATGCGAATGCGTTCCTCGACGGTTCCCTGCGGAAGGTCGTGCAAACGTACGCCCGGAGTAATAGCCCCCACGTTATTCACATCCCTTATGAGCGTTGATGCCCGGGGTGTATCCGCCAAACGGGTCCTCGATGGAGCACACGCCCGAGGGGGCGAGCGGATCGCGCTTACCGGCCAGCTTGTCGTGATGCATGGTCTCGATATAGGCAAGCACCAGCGGCGCCACACCCTTTGCATCATTTTTGACCACGGGCTCGCTCATGTAGTAATCAAACGTGCCCTCGCGGTGCGCGGTGTTGCCCAGGCCCGCAACCAGGCAGATGTTGTCGAGCGCCAGCTGCCCGTCATACTCGGACAGGCAGGTCTCGCAGATGCCGTCGAAGGCGCGACGGCCGTACTGGTAGTAACGCTCGCCCAGCACGCCCAGACGCACGCCCTTCATGATGGCGTTGGCAAAGATGGCGCTGCCCGACTCCTCCAGGTAGTTGGGGGCGATATTGGGCAGGTTGATGACCTGGTGCCACATGCCGGTCTTCTCGTCCTGATACGGCAGCATGGCGTCGATCAGATCGTGGAACATCTTGCGGATCTCGTCCTTCTCGGCCGACATCGAAGGCGGCATAAGCTCCCAGGTGTCGATGAGCGCCATGGCAAACCAGCCCTCGGCGCGCAGCCAGAAGTTAGCCGAAAGGCCGGTGACCGGGTCGCACCAGAACTGTTTGCGGCTCGCGTCGTAAGCGTGATAGTACAGACCGTTGAGGGGGTTGCGCATCAGGTCATGCACGACCTGGAACATATGGAAGCTGTCCGAGCAGGCACGACGGTTGTGGAAGCTCAGCTCATACTGCATGTAAAACGGCTGCGCCATATACATGCCGTCGAGCCAGATCTGGTTGGGGTAGACGGCCTTGTGCCAAAACACGCCCTCTTTGGTACGCGGCTGGGTTTCGAGCTGACGATAGATGGTATCCATGGCGGCGCGATACTTGGGCTTGCCCACCAGGTCATAGAGCTTGTAGAGGGTCTTGCCCGCATTGACGTTATCGAGGTTGTACTCCTGCGGGTTGTAATGCTTGATGGTGCCGTCGTCCTGGACAAAGAAATCGATATAGTCGTCGGCAAAGGTCAGGTAGCGCTGCTCACCCGTGATCTCGTACAGTTCGATGAGCGCCTTGATCATGCAGCCGTCAATATAGTTCCAGGTGTTCTCCTTGCCGGCGCGAATCTTTTCGATATTCCAAGCCGGCGCCTGCGGCGTAGAGGTTTCGATCAACTGCTCGATATAACGGTCCAGGATTTGATTGCAACCCATTGCTGTCCCCTCTGACATAAACGATAGGTGAACGTTACCCCTAGTGTAACGCGAACGAGGAATATAGGGTGAACGTTAACCCTATATTCCTCGCGAACGGCAGACTTTTAGCGGCAAACGGCGGTGAGACCCGCGGCGATGCGATGCGCCAGGCGCTCATAGCCAGCCGGGCTGTAGTGCAGACCGTCCGGCATATAGAGCTCGCGGTGCTCCGGCAAAAACGGGCTGATACCGCTTTGCGCATACAGGTCAATCACCGGAACGGAGTAGCGGTCACAGACCTCGAGCATCGCTCGCACGTAGGCGACCTGCGTCAGGCCCAGGTGGTTGAGCTCGTCGCTTGCCGGGATATCCTTCTCGTGCTTACCGCTCGTCTTGCACGGCGTCATAAACACGAGCTTTGCCCGAGGCGAGCGTGCCGTGATGGTGCGGACCAGATAGTCGAGTGCACCATAGAACTCATGCACGTCCGTGCTGCCCAGCTCTCCAAGCGGCACGTTGCGGCTAAAGTCGTTGATGCCGCCAAAGACAACATAGACATCGGCCGCATCGTCGATGCCGTCCAAGCGCTCGACAAATGAATCGGTACGGTCGGCCTTGATGGCGATACGCGAACCCTTGATGCCAAAGTTCTCGACGACTGCACCTCCCAGCAACGCGCCCAGATGCGAAGTCCAAGAGATGTCGTTGCCGCCTGCGCCGCATCCGTTATCCCCCCATGTGGTCGAATCGCCAAAGCAGCAAATGGTCGATTCACTCAAGTTCTTCGTTTCCATAATCTTCTCCTCATCCGCCCATTGGCGGCCATACAGGTACGTACCGTTTATTTGCAGCATGCCGAGGGGCTATGCACGGTCGCATTTCGCAACGTGCGAATCGAGCCATTCGATATCCTCGACAAGATGTGTCACTCCCAGATGGTGTCCACCCGGACACACCTCGTGCCGCAGAGCATCTCTGCGGCCCAGCAACTTGTAGGCATCGCGCACGATCTTGAGCTGTTCATCGACATTTTTCAGCCCGCGCGAACCGTTCAGATGATCTTCTTCGCAGCTCTGCACTAACAACGGGCGCGGCGCAATAAGCGAGGCAATATCGCCCATGTCGAGCAAGCGCCAAAGTCCGGGTGTGTAGTTGCAGCTGCAATTGCCGTTGAGGTGCAGCAGCGAATCATCAACACCGTACAGGTAGCCCGAGACAAACGTCTTGCATACGCGTGGGTCGAGCGCCGCCAGATACAGCGTCATGTATCCGCCGCCCGAAAAGCCAAAACAGCCCAGGTCGTCCATGGCAATGTCGCCGCGCGCCTCTAGGTAATCGATCAGACGCATGTTATCCCAGGCGTTGAGGCCCGCAACGGTAAGTCCCAGCGGCTCGGCCATGCGCGCCTGGTTTAGGCACGTGCCGCGCAGAAAGCTGTTCTCGTCATCGCCCTGACCCTTCCAGTCACGACGGTGTCCCCAACCGCGTGCGTCGGGGCAGACGGTCACGTAACCCATACGCGCCAAACGTAGACCGTAGTCGTAATTGAACTTACGCACAGCATCATCGACCGCCGGCACGCCCGTCACGCCCGCAACACTTGCGGCGCCTGCTCCCTGATGGCCATGCGGGCAGATATAGCAACGCTTAAGCCCCCGTCCATCAAGCTTCGGATGAGACGGCTCCAACAGGTAAAACGACATCCACACATCGTGCTCAACCTGCAGCATCGCATGAGTACGCACAATGCCGCCGGCAACCCGCACGCGGCTGAGCTCACGAATCTCAATCGGGACGCGGTCCATAAGCGAAAGGCCCAAAACATCGTACAGACGAGTCCTGGTCGCAATCTTCCACGCCTCAAAATCTGCAGGAGTCTTGCCCGCAAATGCCGCCGAGCGCCCCTCGCGCTTCAGCCGGGCACGCAGCGCAGGCTCGTCTTCGCAGTACGTCTCGATGTGCACGGTGCGACCATTGGCAGATAGCCCAGCCGTCTCCACCGCATCACCGTCGCCGCCCTCGGGATCCCAGCCATCCACACCGGCAAGCACCTGCTCGCGAGCGTACCCGGCGGCAGCCATCACATCGAGTTCATTCGCCCACGGCACCCAGCCGGTAGTATCGCCCGCCGGCCCATACAGGATCGCGCCAGCATACTGCGCGCAGTTGTGCGCCGCCGGTTTATTCCAATCCCACCAGCCTTCGCGCTTGATATGTCGCCCTAGCCAACAATCGATCAGCGCAGTTTGCGCCCATTCGCGCCAAGGACGGCCCAGGTAGACCGAATCCGGCGCCACGCCATCCGGAGCTGTAAACGAACAACCATGAAACACAAATCCGTACGGCTCGCCTTTAGGCGTGGAGGCTGCCGTTACATACCCGTTGACATCCATATCGCGGTTGAGCGAGCGAATCTCGCACCCCTCAAAGTAGGCACGCGCGCCGCCAAAGATAAAGTCGACATCGCCCTCGATCCGGCAACGTCGGAAATATTGGCGCCCCACCCGGCGCGGCGCATACTGTTTGGGTCCTATGAACCCGCCCGGTTTGACCTCATGCGGCGGCAGCGGACCCAAAAACAGTGTGTCCTGGTGCCCCTTAATGCAGCAGGCATCGACAACCAGACGGTCGCCATCGGCATACAGGGCAATCGCCTGACCGACCTCGCGCCCATCGCCGGCATCATTTACGATCGTTAGGTTCTCGAGCCGCACGTCGTCGGCATCGACCAAAACGGTATAGGTCCTAAAGGTGCCGAGCATTCCGTCGATGCCCGAGCCGTCCTCCGAAGGCATCTTGGCACCCAGGCCGCCCATGATACGCACGCTATCGGCCGTCTCTCCCTCAATCGTCACATGCGGGCGACGAATCTCGACCCGCTCGCGGTACTCACCCGGCTCGACGCGAATCATCACCGGTTGCTCGGCATCCGGATAGAGCTGATCGGCTGCCGCCAAGGCATCGGAAATCGTTGGATACGCTCCTGCCGCAGCCCTCGAAACGCGCAGCGTATAGATACTTTCGCTCATCGTCCATCACGCTCCCATGCAACGAACTGTTCAGGCCAGCCCTGAACCTGTGGCTGAATATGCTCGGCGCAGCCCTTAAATGCCGTTTGGGCCGTGGCGAGCGATGCCCCATGCTTTCCATGCGGAAAGACATGTAGGCTAAAGCCAATCCCGTGGTCGGCAAGAGCCTGCGCAAGAAGGAGGCTATTTTGAACTGGTACCGATGCATCCTCGGCGGTATGCCACAAGAACGTACGGGGGAAGCCATCGCCCACCATATTCTCGATCGACAACTTTTGAGCTAAAGCGCCATCGGCACCCGTTAGGTGTTCAAACGAACCACGATGAGCATAGGCCCCCGAGCTTACGACCGGATAGCCCAAGCAAAGTGTGTCAGGCCGAATCGACTCAGGCGATGCCGAAATCGACTCTGCAAGCCAGGGTTGGTCCCAAAGCGCCCCGAGCAAGCCAACTAGATGCCCACCGGCCGAAAAACCCATGACCGTAATCCGATCAGGATCGACACAGTACTCTGCCGCATGGCTTCGGACGGTATCGACCGCCCGCGCGAGTTCTTGCAATGCCAGCGGATAGACAGCCGGAGCAACCGAATAGTTCAGTACAAACGCTTGGTAGCCCATCGCCAACAAACGGAGCGCTACCGGCTCGCCTTCGCGCGGCGAAACGTGATCGTAGCCGCCTCCTGGCACGACCACAACTGCAGGCAGCGGTTTTAAAGCATAAGCATCTTCGGTCGGGGCAAAAACATAAGACGTAATCGTGGCAGACGAGCCATCGACCCCGACAGGAATCGTTTTATTGAGCATGTATTCCCTTTCACCATGATGCGTAGCGCAGCGCACACGGCCGTATCGCACAAGGGCTGCATTGCCGATTTATCCGACAATGCAGCCCTGGTCATCAACCCGAGTTAGGAACGGACAACCTTGTCGACGTTCTGGAGCTGCAGTTCCTCGCCGTCCTGGCCCTCGATCACCACATTTTGCAGATCGAGTACCTTGACGTTTTGCGCAATGATGCCCTGACACACCATGGGCTCAACGCCGCAGGCCATGGCCGGGACAAAGGGCTCGGCATCCGGCGCGAAGGTCACGTGGACATCCTGGAACGTCAGGCGCGTTACTTTACTCTCGGGCAGGCCCGTGATGTAGGCAGCGGCCGCGTGGCAGTTAGTGGCCTCGATATCGCAAAACGTCGTGGCACCAAAGCCGGGCGTGCGGTCGTCGACAGGCAGCGTCTCGCGAGACTGCACGTAATCGGTCTTGCCGTCCTTGTCGCAGAAGTAGAAGGAGTTGACCACGAAGGGCGTGAGCACCTCATCCATGCGAATGTGCTCAAAGGTAATGCCCTCGTTGACGGCATCCTTGCCGCGCCCGCGGCGGGTCTTGACGCGCAGGCCGCGGTCGGTGCGCTCAAAGAGGCACTTGCTCACGGTAAGGTCCTTGATGCCGCCGGCAGCCTCTGAACCCAGGACCACGGCGCCGTGACCATCGTGCATGTAGCAGTGAGAGATCAGCACGTCGTGCGTGGCGGGACGAAGCTCGGGCTCAATGCCCAGCTTGCCGCTCTTGATGGCGATGCAGTCGTCGCCCACCGAGAACTGACAGCCAAGGATGCGGACAAAGCCGCAGCTCTCGGGATCGAAACCGTCGGTGTTGTGGGAGTTCTTGGGGCCCTCGATGGACAGGCAGAGCGCATCGACGTGCTCGCACAGGATGGGGTGGATGTTCCACGCCGGGCTGTTGCGGACGGTGAAGCCGGCCAAGCTCACGTTTTGGCACTCGGACAGGAAAATCATGCGCGGGCGGGCGACCTCGCGGCCCTCCTCCGGGCGAAAGATGTTCTTAAAGTCCTTGTTCCACCAGTTGTCCTCGGCAAAATCGGTCTGACCGTCGATGGCACCACGACCATAGATGCACACGTCGTGCACGCTCAGACCCGTAAAGGTAGAGCAGTAGGTCGAGAAACTCTCGCCCTCCCAGCGGCCCAGGGGCAGCATATCGGTGCCGGCATGCCCGGCGCCCTCGTCGCCTGTGACCGTGCCCGGAATGTAGGCAAGCGCCGCGCGATCGTGACGGGCCAACAGCACCGCTCCCTCGGCGAGCTCGATGTTGATATTGCTCTTAAGGAAGAGGGACTTGATGCGATAACTACCGGCGGGGATCAGCACGCGCCCGCCCTTGGGGCAGGCCATGATGGCAGCCTGGATGTTGGTGGTGTCGTCGTGCTCGGCATCGCCCTTGGCGCCACAGTCGCGAACGTTGATGGTAAAGGGCTCAGCCGGCGTGGTGACACCTACGCTCAGCTCACGCTCGCCACAAACAAAACGAACCAGGTTGCGCTTGCCGGGGATCAGGCCGTCGACATAGGTCTCGACCGTATTCGTGGTACCGGCGGGCTCGTCGTTGACAAAGATCTCCCACGTATCGGCACAGGTAAAGTAGCCGCCGTCGTCAAGCTCGATCACGGCCGCGCGGGCGTTGCGCCAGATAACGTTCGTCTCCATGGATTTCTCCCTCAAAAAGATGCTCTAAAGGCAAATTGTACGCTGTTAAAAAAGGGCCGTGCCTGCCGGCGGAATTCCGGTGGCACGGCCCTGTGATTTGGACGATATGTCGGCCTTACTCGGCGGGGGTTACGCTACCGTCCTGGAAGCCAACGTTGTTGTGGGCAAAGCAGTCCTCGTACTTAAAGCCGGAGAGCTCCTCGCAAAGCGCCTTGACCTCGGGCTTGACGTCGGCCATCTTGCCACCCTCCTTGACGCGGTGAATCTCGTCGCAAAGGATGTCGCACTGCTCCTTGTCGATCTTGATGCCGCGGGCAAGGACGGCCGCAAGCAGGAAGAAGCCGGCGCAGCCGATGATCATGTAGCCGCAGATATACAGAGGCACGGTAGCGGGCTGGGTCACGGCGTCGCTATTGCCGGCGGTCTGAATGAAGCCGGAGGCAGCAAGGACGATAGCCCACACGTTGACGGCGATAGCCTGGGCGATCTGCTGGCAGAGCTGCTGAGCGGAGCTGTAGATGCCCTCGCGACGACGCAGGGTGATGAGCTCATCGACATCGGGGATGTAGTTGAGCAGAACATCGGGCAGGTACTGGAAGCCGACGTAGAAGAACTTCCAGATGGCGAAGATGATGGGGTAGGCGATCATGGCGATGGCGACCGTGGAGGTGCCATTGATCTGACCAAAGGCGAAGTAGTTGTAGGCGATGATGCACGCAGCGCAACCGACATTTGCGAGGTACCAAGACTTGTGGAAGCCCTTCTTGGCCATGAGAGCGACCCAGATGGCGGTGCAGACGATAGCGACGACCTTGCCAGGCATCTCCATCACGGACTCGTAGGACTTAGGAATCTGCAGGCAGTAGACGATGAAGAAGGACAGGCAGGCAGACCAGCAGGCAGCAGCGAGCTTCGTGGAGACCTGTGCGTACAGGACCTTGCGGAAGGACTTGTTGCGGAAGGTGGAGATTACGTCGATGAAGAACTTCTTGATACCCTCGCCGACGCTCTCGATCTTCTCCTGAGCGACCTCCTCGGGGGTGTGCTCCCACGTGGACAGGTACACACAAAGCAGCGAGATTGCCATGACCGAAGCGTTGATCGTAGCGATGATGAAGTAGCTGAACGGGTTGGTCTCGCCGAAGGTGCCAAAGCCGAAGCCCACAAGTGCAGCCATCAGGAAGCCGGCGGCGTTACCAAAGAGATGCTTGTAGCCGGTGAGGTACGTACGCTCCTTGAAGTCGTCGGTCATCTCGATGGTAAGCGGCGACAGGTTGGCGGTGCAGAACGTATACGCGACGTTGTAGATCAGGTACAGCACAAAGTAGTACGGGAAGCCAAACGGCGTAGCCACGAAGATGAGCGGCTCGGCGATCATCATCGGGATGGCCAGCAAGATCCAGAAACGACGACGACCAAAGATGCGGCCAATCTTGGTGGCATAGAAGTTATCGGCCACAAAGCCCATCAGCGGGCAAAGAATGGCGTTGACATAGATGGCAAACGAGCTGATCAGTGCAGCCTCGCCTGCGGACAGGCCACACTCCGTGGACAGGAACAGCACCATGTAGCTGTGCGTAAAGGTCAGGGCACCGGAATTGAGCATACCGCCCATACCAAAGCCCAAGCGCGTCCAGAATGTGATCTTACGCTTTTTTCCGATCTTATTAGTCATCGAGCTCCCTCTCTTTTCTCGATTGTCTTGCAGCAAGACATTGGAGTCCACACTGACATCTGTCTGCCCAGCGTTCAGGGTGAACGTTTAGTTAGATTATGCGCGATTGCTTACGACAGGTGAACGTTCACTTGAATAATATCCTTGAACGGTCGATTTTTACCGCTGAACGGACACAATTGAGATCCTCACACCTATTTTCTGCTGGTAAGGGTGCCATGCTGGACAGCCATGAGATAGGTGAACGTTTATCAGATTTTCCAACATATTCACTTAACCACGAAACGAAAAAGCCCCGCCGGGAACACTCCCGATGGGGCCGATGACATCTCGCTATGCTTGGGCGCACTTGCCGCTACAAGCAGACGCCGTCCTTCCAGATACTGATCTCGTGACAGCCACGGCGCTCAGCACTCGTGAGCTTACCGCTCGCCGTCTCCAGCACCAGCTGGTACAGATCGTGGGCAGCCTCGTCGAGCGTGCGCTCACCCGTGGCAATCACGCCAGCGTTAAAGTCCATCCAGTTGGCCTTGTGGTCGCACAAACGCTGATTGGTGAACACCTTGAGGGTAGGCGCCGGCGCGCCAAACGGTGTGCCGCGGCCGGTCGAGAACAGAATCACGTGGCAGCCGGCAGCCGTCAACGCCGTGGTGGATACCATGTCGTTGCCCGGACCGCACAGCATGTTCAGGCCGTGTTTATTTGCCTGGCCGGCATACGGCAGCACGTCGACGATGGGGGCAGATCCGCCCTTTTGCACGCAGCCGCAGCTCTTGTCCTCGAGCGTGGTAATACCGCCGTCCTTGTTGCCGGGACTCGGGTTCTCATAAACGACCTCGCCGTGGCTAATAAAGTAGTCCTTAAATCCATTGAGCATGTCGGAGGCAGCGTTAAAGACCTGCTCGTTCTCGCAACGGTCGAGCAGGATGCTCTCCGCGCCAAACATCTCGGGCACCTCGGTAAGCACCGACGTGCCGCCACGGGCGACGACCATATCGCTCACGCGACCGATCGTGGGGTTGGCGGTAATGCCCGAAAGACCGTCGGAGCCGCCGCACTTAAGACCAATGACCAGCTCGGAGGCCAAAATGGGCTCGCGCTTGGACTGCTTTGCCAGGTCTGCCAGCTCGGCCAGAATCTTGTGGCCCTCGATTTGCTCGTCGGCTACATCCTGACAGGTGAGAAAGCGAACGCGCTCGTGATCGAAGTCACCGAGCTCGTCGAGCACCTGCTGGTGTGTGCAGTTCTCGCAACCGAGCGACAGGAACAGCACGCCGGCCGCATTAGGGTGACGCGAGAGCGCCACCAGCAGACGACGCGTCTGGACATGGTCGGCGCCGGTCTGCGAGCAACCGAACGGATGCGGGAAGTAGTAGACGCCCTCCAGCGAGCCATCGACCAGATCCTGGGCCTGCTCGCACATGGCACGGGCGACTTCGTTGACACAGCCGACCGTGGGGATGATCCACAGCTCGTTGCGCGTCGCGGCACGACCGTCGGCGCGGCGGAACCCCATAAAGGTCTCGGGCTCAACCGACTCAACGACCGGATGCGTGGGGTTGTAGGTGTACTCGACCTCGCCCGAAAGGTTGGTCTTCACATTGTGCGTGTGGAGCCACTGACCGGGCTGGACATCGCCCGTCACGTGTCCGATAGGAAGGCCGTACTTAATGACGTCCTCGCCGGCGGCAATCGAGCGCACAGCCATCTTGTGGCCTTGCGGAATATCCTCCGCGGCCACGACCTCGCCCACCCCGGGAACCGCGACGGCGGTGCCCTTGGCAAGCGGCGACAGCGCGACGATCACGTTGTCGGCCGGATTGATCTGAATAGTATTCATTACAAATGGTCCTAACCCTACAGGTTGAGCAGAAGTCGAGACGCGGGCACGCCGTCCCGCGCCCGCGTCTGCGCCGGAAATTTACGCCTGAGCGTTGGCGAAGGCCTGCTTGGCGCCCTCGGCACGCACGACAGCGAGCGCGCTGACGACAAACTCCTCAAGACCTGCGATCTGCGTAAGGTCCTCGCCCCACATCTGCTCGTTGGTGAGCACGTCGTGCACCAGCTGGGCATCGTCGGCGCCGGCATGGGCGGCGTAGAAGTCGAGCACGAAGGCGTCGTCCTGAGCGGTGTACTCGGTGCCGTCGGAGCGACGCAGGTGCAGGCCGTCGCCCTCGCGGGACACGAGCTCCTGCGTGTAGAAGGAGATGAGCGTAGCGAGGCTCGTCGCCAGGCACTTGGGCAGGTTGCCGGTCTCGGCAACGTAGTCCTTGAGCGTGGGCAGGTCGCGGGCGCGCCACTTAGCCGTGGAGTTGAGGCAGATGGAGAGCAGCGCGTGGTCGATAAACGGGTTGTCGAAGCGGTTCTCGACAGCGGCGGCAAAGGCCTTGCAGTCCTCGACATCCAGGTCGGTGGCGAGCGTCGGGATAACCTCGTCGTAGAGCATGGTGTTCATGAAGCCGCGAATGGTCTCGTCATGCATGCAGTCGCGCACAATATCAAAGCCGGCAACCCAGGAACCCGGAACGAAGGCGGTGTGGGCACCGTTGAGGATGCGGACCTTGCGCTTTTTGTACGGGGTGACGTCGGGAGTCACAAAGACACCCGGAAGGCCAGCCTTCACAAAGGGAAGCTTCTCGGCAAGCGACTCGTCGCCCTGGATGCCCCACATCTGGAAGGGCTCGCGCACGGCCAGGAAGGGATCCTCGTAGCCCAGACGCTCAGCCACCGCGGCGGCCTCGGATGCGTCGCGGATACGGCCCGGTACGATGGTGTCGACGAGCGTGGTGCAGACGGTGCAGTCGTTGGCCATCCACTGCGCAAACTCGTCCTCCCAGCCCCAGTCGCTCACATACTGGTTCATGATGCGCAGCAACTCCTCGCCGTTGTGATCGATGAGCTCGCAGGCGAGGACGATGACGCCCGGCTTACCGGCAGCCCAGCGGGTGTGGAGCACCTGGGCAAGCTTGGCGGGGAAGCTCGCGGGTGGCATGTCGTCGGCCTTGCAGGACGGGTCATAGGCGATACCGGCCTCGGTGGTGTTGGAGACGATAATCTCCAGGTCGTCGGAGACGGCGACCTCCATCATGGCGCGGTAGTCGTCCTCACGATACGGGTTAAGGCAGCGGCTGCAGGCGCTGATCACGCGGGACTCGTCAACCGTGTTGCCGTTCTCCTTGCCGCGCACCAGCACGGTGTACAGGTCGTCCTGGGCATTGATACCGTCGGCAAAGCCAAAGGCACCGTTGATGGGCTGCACCATGACGACCTTGCCGTTCCAGCCGGTGGCCTCGTTGCCCATGTCAAAGAAACGGTCGACGAAGGCGCGCAGGAAATTGCCCTCGCCAAACTGCAGAACCTTCTCGGGAGCATCCTTGGGCAGCAAATAGCCCTTGTAGCCGATCTTCTCGAGCGCATCGTAGCTGATGTTCTCCATCTGTGTCTCTCCTTAGATAGCTGTTAGCGTGCAAGCAAAACGGGGGCGCCGCGTGTGGCAACGGCGCTCCCGAGTTCGATGTGATTCGATGCAGGCTTATGCCTCGACGGTGTCCAAATCAAAGCCAAAGTAGCGGACCGCGTTGTTGTAGCTGATGTCGCGCACGATACTGCCCAGCAGCTCCATGTCGGCCGGGTACTTGCCCTGCTCGACCCACTCGCCGATCACGCTGCACAGCACGCGACGGAAGTACTCGTGGCGCGGATAGGACAGGAAAGAGCGGGAGTCGGTAAGCATGCCCACAAAGTTGCCCAGCACGCCCTCGTTAGCCAGAGCCGTGAGTTGCTCGCGCATGCCGACCTCGTTGTCGTTGAACCACCAGGCGGAGCCGTTCTGGATCTTACCGGCGGTCGGAGCCTCCTGGAAGCAGCCCATGACGGTATCGATCATGGTGTTATCGATGGGGTTCAGGCTGTACAGAATGGTCTTGGGCAGGCCGCAGGTCTCCTGAATGGAGTTGAGGAAATCGGCAAGCTGGTCGGACGGCGTGTAGTTGGAGATGCAATCGTAGCCGGTATCGGGACCGAGCTTGGCAAACATGGCGCGGTTGTTGTCGCGCTTGCAGCCAAAGTGCAGCTGCATGGCCCAGCCCAGACGGACATACTCGCCGGCAACGAACTGCATAAAGGCAGTCTTGTACTTGAGGACCTCTTCCTCGGTGAGCGGCTCGGCAGCCAGACCCTTGGCAAAGATAGCCTCGATCTCGTCGGCGGTAGCCGGGACGTACATAACGTAGTCGAGTGCGTGGTCGGAGGCGCGGCAGCCCAGCTCGTGAGCAACGTCGTAGCGCTTGGAAATGGCAGCCTTCATGCCCTCAAAGTCGCTGGCCTCGACGCCGGCAACCTCGGAAAGGTGCTTGCAGTAGTCGGCAAACTCCTGGCCGCGCTCGATGCGCAAAGCGGCATCGGGGCGCATGGCGGGAACGACCTGAACGTCAAAGCTGTCGTCGGCGGCAATCTTCTTGTGCCACTCAAAGCTGTCGGCGGGGTCGTCGGTAGTGCAGATCATGCGGACGTTGGACTGCTTGATCAGGTTGCGGCAGGTGAAACTGGCCTCGGCGAGCTTGGCGTTGGCAAGGTCCCAGACCTCCTGGGCAGTCTTGCCGTTGAGGACGCCCTCGTAGCCAAAGTAGCGCTTAAGCTCCAGGTGGCTCCACTCAAAGACGGGGTTGCCAACGCAGCGACCCAGGGTCTCGGCCCACTTTTGGAACTTCTCGCGAGCAGGGGCGTCGCCAGTGATAAAACGCTCGTCGACGCCGTTGGCACGCATCAGGCGCCACTTGTAGTGGTCGCCGCCCAGCCAAACCTCGGTGATGTTCTCGAAACGCTTGTCCTCCCAAATCTCCTTAGGAGAAATGTGGCAGTGATAGTCGACGATGGGCATGCCCTCGGCAAAGTTGTGGAACAGCTCCTCGCCGGTCTTGGTGCTCAGCAGGAAATCCTGATCGTCCATGAAGTTTTTCATCAAACAACCCCTTTGTTTGCGGAGCGGGCGCACAATACGCTCGTCATCCTCTAGGTGAACGTTCACCATACTAATCCATTACGACTCAAAAGGTGAACGTTCACCTAACAACCATGGGGTGAACGGTAGGTTTTGCCCGTTCAACGGTTGCCGGAGCTGTGACTTGCATGCATTGCGGACCGGTTGGCGTCCCCGAACACCGAACTTGAGCGCTTTTGCTCAGGTGGGTCATGTCCCGACGTACATTTTTGGGAGTATTCAGCATTGGAGCGCGCCGTGCGCCATCCTCAGCGTCCTATTTGGAACGCAGATAGCGCCCGATCGGCATAAAAAGTGCCCCCGATGGCAAATTACGCCATCGGGGGCACTTAAAACAGTCGTTCTGCACCTCATTCAGGGCATGCCAATGCTGAATACTCCCAAAAATGCACGTCGCAAGAGGGGGTACCTGCTCAATCGGCTAAATACCCGCAAGTTCGCAGTAGCGGTCGACATTGCTGGCAAATACCATCTCGACGGCACCCTTCTGGACGGGCACCGTCGGGGTCCTTCCCCACAGCAGATAATCGCCCAGCGTCTTAGCGCCGCGATATGCCAGGCTCGTCGGGTCCTTATAGACAATATTGGTAAAGATACCGCGGCGCAAGGCCAGAGCACTTTCGGGAAACAGGTCGTTGCCGATCACCATGACCTGACCGGCCTTGCCGGTCGAGACGAGCGCGTCGGCAACCACTTCGGAACCAACGGCAAAAACGCTACAGATAAGTTCGGGGGCGTCCGGCGCACTCAAGCGCTTTTCGAGCTCATGCTCGAGTTGTTTGACTTGCGCATGGGCACCTGCAAGATCCTCAACCTGCCATGGAATATCACGTTCGCGCAGGTAATTGTGGAAGGCGCGGGCGGTTAGATAGTGCGAATCGGTATATGGGTCGCCTGTCAAAAGGAGCACGCGGGCGTCGGCCCCAGAAGCATGGACCAGGTTTGCCGCCTGCTCGGCCATAAGGCTGCCTGCCGTCGAATAATCGGCCAAGCTCGCACCCAAACGATTCAAATGCGGACGGTCGCCGTCGACAAGCTCAATCGTCACGCCCGCCTCGGCGATCTGCCCCAAAAGCTCAGTCGCACGATCGTCGCCCGGCGCATAGGCGAGCAAGCCATCAATCTTCTCGCCCACCTGCAGACGCTCGTCGATTTGCTCGAGTGCATCAGCGTAGCCGCCCACGCCAAATTCAACGCGCTCAACCGTAATGCCCCGGTCGATGACCTCCTGCTCAAAGCGATTGCAGCCTTCCCACAGGTAACGGAAAAAGTACGCTCCCTCGCGCGATGCGCGGGGCAGGCAAAACACCAGATTGATATCCTTGCGGCGCAGGCTTGAGGCACTTGTGTTGCGGTGATAGCCCATGGCCTCGGCCTTAGCGTTCACCTTGGCGCGCACGGATTCGCTCACGCCGGCCTTTCCCGTCAGGGCCTTGTGCACGGTATTGATGGAAACGCCAAGCTCGGCGGCTATGTCCTTCATGGTTACGCGAGCGCTCATGCGGTTACTCCGTTATAGATAAGTTGCCAATTAATAGTCCAGTTAACGATACCCCAAAAATACTCTTCGACTCGCCGTGCTCTCCCTCAAATGCACAAAGCGCCCCGCGAACGGATGCCCGCGGAGCGCTTGGATGTCCGGACCTTATTTGATACCGCGACCCAAGTCTTCGGCGATTTTGTCTACGCCCTTAAGTGCGGCGCACGTCTTTTTGTTGGAGCAATGCCCCATGCAAACGCCACCCTGAGCGCAGTCGGCGCAGGTGCCCTTGCGGTAGATGCGCACGCATACCGCGACAAACGCAATACCGATAACAGCCAGTACAACAATATCGATAGGTGCCATAGCAAGCCTCCTCTAGTTAACCATCACTTACTTTACCCCATTCTCCACCTACCAAATAGGGACAGGTTTATTTTGGTCGGTTTTATCTGCGGAAACGCCATATCTCCCCCACCAAAAAGCCCGAGTGTCGCTGGGACACCCGGGCTCGTGGAAAGGGGCTAATCCTTATTCGGACTTAAGCGGAAACTGCGGCGGAAGCAGTGTTGGTCTCGTCCTCGTCGGTCCATGCATGCTTGGGCATGGGACGGAAGATCTGGAAGAGCATCGCAACCAGCAGCACAATGGCCACAATCGTCCAGATACCAAACTGCCCAAGAACAAGCAGGTTGTAGAACTGGTTGATGAACAGGCCGATCACCCAGGCAAAGGCGCACTCGTAGCCGATGGCAATCGCGGTCCACTTGCCGGAGTCCATCTGGTTGCGGATGGTGCCCATGGCGGCAAAGCACGGAGCGCACAGCAGGTTGAAAGCGCCAAAGGCAACGCAAGCGCCCATGGTGGGGAACATGCCGGCAAACGCGGTCCACAGGCTCGGGTCGGTCTCGCCCGCGTCGGCGACGGACAGCAGCGAGCCGGCGGTGGCGACGACGTTCTCCTTGGCGACGAGACCCGAGACGGTCAGCGCGGTGGCCTGCCAGGTGCTAAAGCCGAGCGGGGCGAAGATCCAGGCGATCAGGTTGCCGAGCATGGCAAGCACGGAGTAGTCCATGAACTCCTCGGGGATGCCGTCCATCGCAGGCAGGAAGCCAAAGGAACCGTTGTAGCTACCAAAGTTGGAGAGGAACCAAACGACGACGGTGGACGCGAAGATGACCGTGCCGGCCTTCTTGATAAAGGCCCAGCAGCGCTCCCACACGTGCAGCGCCCAAGAGCGGATCGCCGGGAAGTGATAAGCCGGGAGCTCCATAACAAACGGGGTCGGGCGGCCGGCGAAGAGCTTGGTCTTCTTGAGCATGAGGCCCGAAGCGATGACGGCAAAGACGCCCAGGAAGTAGAACAGCGGGCTGATCCACGCGGCGGTAGTGGAAGAATCACCGATGATGGAACCCATGAGCAGGGCAATGATCGGCAGCTTGGCGCCGCAGGGGATGAACGTGGTGGTCATGATCGTCATACGGCGGTCACGC
>CAJMRO010000024.1:0-21466 GCA_905215825.1 uncultured bacterium | reverse complement strand
CCTGCTCTACAGTCCTGCTCACGACGGAGGCCACATTAAGTGGCCTCCTGTTCGTGCGGAACTCGCGATAAACTTCATCAGTGCCCGCCCCACGGGAAACCGGCGGGATATACAGGTCCAGATGGGGCTTTGATGCATGGGTGGTCTGTGCTCGTGCAAATGGGTATCATATTTTAGTTACTGCATCGACTCTGTGATGCATGTTTGTACGTTCCCGACGGTCGGTTTGCCAGAAGCGCCCCGTCGGTTGTTCCAGACCCGTTTCGAAGAAAGGAAACCACACTAACCTATGGCAGCTAAAAAATCATCTCCCTTGAAGATCATCCCGCTCGGCGGCCTTGACGGCATCGGTAAGAACATGACGGTCTTCGAGTGCGGCGACGACATGGTGCTCGTCGACGCCGGTCTCATGTTCCCTGACGACTCCCAGCCCGGTATCGACCTGGTGCTTCCCGACTACACCTATGTTCTGGAGAACGAGGAGAAGCTCCGCGGTATCGTCGTCACCCACGGCCACGAGGACCACACCGGTTCGCTTCCGTACCTGCTTCAGGACCTCAACAACAAGGTGCCCATCTTCTCGAGCAAGCTGACGCTTGGCTTTATCGAGGGCAAGCTTTCTGAGTTCCGTATCCGCGCCCCCAAGTTCCGCGAGGTCAAGGGCGGCAGCCATGTCAACCTCGGCGGCATCTCGCTCGACTTCTTCTCGATGACTCACTCCATCCCTGGCGCTCTGGGCGTGTTCATCCGTACCAATCAGGGCACCGTTATGCACACCGGCGACTTTAAGCTCGACCAGACGCCCATCGATGGCGTCACGCCCGACTATGCCGCTATCAGCCGCTTTGCCAAGCAGGGCATCGACCTACTGCTTTCCGACTCCACCAATGCCACGGTTCCCGGCTTTACCAAGTCCGAGGCCGAGGTTGGTCCCAACCTGCTGCACGCTATCAAGAACGCCCCGGGTCGCGTGTTCGTCGCGTCGTTCTCGAGCCACATCCATCGTTTGCAGCAGATCTGCGATGCCGCCCGCAAGTGCGGCCGTAAGGTCGTTGTGACCGGTCGCTCCATGCTCACTAACACTCGCGTGGCGCGTGAGCTGGGCTACCTCAACATCGACGATGCCGATATCCTCGATGCCTTCGATATCGATAACCTGCCCGACGACAAGATTGTCGTCATGTGCACCGGCTCTCAGGGTGAGCCGCTATCGGCCCTGTCCCGCATGGCAAATGGCGAGCACAAGACGCTCTCCATCCACGAGGGCGATACCGTCATCCTCTCAGCAACTCCCGTTCCCGGCAATGAGAAAGCAGTCCAGCAGGTCGTCAACAGCTTGGCAAAGCTCGGCTGCGACGTGTGGGATAAGAACCGCGCTCTCGTCCACGTTTCGGGTCACGGTAGCCAGGAGGAGCTCAAGCTCCTGATGGCCATGGCCAAGCCCACGTACTTTATGCCGGTTCACGGTGAAGCCGTGCATCTGCGCGCCCATGCCCAGCTGGCCCGCAAGATGGGTCTCAAGGACGATCATATCTTTATCCTCGACAACGGCGACACGCTCGAGATGCGCGGCGGTATCGTTAAGCGCGGTACGCCCGTCGAGTCCGGCGTCGTCTACGTCGACGGCCTGCGTATCGGCGATACCGACCCCATTGTCCTGCGCGATCGTCAGAAGCTCGCCAACGACGGTATGGTTACCGCTGTTGCCATCGTCTCGCTCAAGCACAAGAAGATCGAGGCCATCGAGTTCTCGGGCCGCGGCGTCTCGTTTGCCATCGACGACCAGTTCTCCGAGGATGCCTCCGCGTCCATTATGAAGACGATCGAGAAGGGCAAGTTCAGCTTTACGAGCAGCGGTTCCGATGCCATTCGCAAGGCCGTGCGCGACTCGCTCTCCAACTTTATCTGGAGCCGTACGCGCACTCGTCCGATGATCATCCCGGTCGTCATGGAGGTTTAGTTTGGCGCGCGGATCTGCACAAAACGCCAAAGGCAATAAGGCCAACAACCAACCGGCATCTGCTAAGGGTGCCGGTTCCCATCTGCGTGCCAATAAGGGCCACGAGTCCGAGTTCGATGATTTCGAGCCCTTGGTCGAGCCCTCGGCCAACCGCGATATCGCCGGCGTGGTCATTGCCGTTTTGGCGATTGCGTCCTTTATTGCCGTGATTTCGCCGGCGACTGCGCCCGTTACGGCTGCGGTTGCCGGTTTCTACCACTTGGGCTTTGGTCTGGGCGCCTACGTGCTGCCGATCGTCATTTTGCTGTTTGCCGCCACGCTCTTTTTAGGCGAGGACTCGCCGCTCAACGCGCGCTCTGTTGCGGGCGGCGCCGTGGTCTTTATCGCCGTCGTCTCCATTCTTTCGTTGATGGTGCCAGGTACGAGCGACTCGTGCGACCTTATGTTCACGCCGCA
Organism: uncultured bacterium; assembly: GCA_905215825.1. Lineage (GTDB taxonomy): Bacteria > Actinomycetota > Coriobacteriia > Coriobacteriales > Coriobacteriaceae > Collinsella. Next base: position 19,050 of record CAJMRO010000024.1, on the reverse strand, counting down.
AAATCTGTCCGCCTCGGGTGGCTACATCGGTGCGTTTATTGCGAGTGCGCTGCAAAATGCCCTGGGTAAGCCTATCGCGATGGTAGTCCTGCTGGGCCTTGTCGTCGTGGGCTTGGTCATCATTGGCTTTTCGGTGGGCGGCGTTTTGCGCTCTGCCCGCGACCGTGCGGCAGATTTTGCCGAGCGCCGTCGTGCCGACGTCAACGCGAGTCCGTGGGGTGACGATGAGGCCCTGTCGGTGCCTGGTGTCGCCCGTCCGCATCTGAGCATTCTTCGTCAAAAGGGCTCCGATGCGGCCGTGACTACGGTTATGGGTAGCGAAGTCGATCCGATTCTGGACGATGAGGACGTGGACGAAGATCCGTTTGTCGACGTGTCTGAGGCCGTGGAGGCCGAGCGGGCCAAGACAACGCTGTTGCCGCGCCGCCATGCCAAGAAGGGCAAGGCTGCGCCCAAACTCAATACGAGTGAACCCGACCCGTCTTGGTCCGAGAGCGAGATTGAGCTCACCGAGGGCGATGACGAGGACGACGAGGCTCCGATTGAGACCGCAAAGACAACTTTGCTGCTGCGTCGCCATGCAAAGCGCGACCAGGTAACCGGTCAGCTTTCGATGGAAGACGACCCCGATAAGATCGACGAGTCTGAGCCGCCGTTTGCCGTGAATCCTGTCTCGGCAGCACCTCAGATCCCCGACTTCTTGAAGCATCCCAAGGTTGCCGATGCGCCTGCCTTGAGTGCTGTCGAATCGGCTGCGGCTAGCGATGGGGGAGCGGACGGCGGCGCCGCAGATAACGAGGGCGAAGAAGAGGACGGCCTCAAACTTCCGCCACTTGAGATTCTGCATGCCAACCCGCAGTCGGCTTCCTCCGCGTCTTCTGACAAGGAGCTGGAACAGACTGCCGAGTCGCTTCAGTCCACCTTGCTGGAGTTTGGTCGTAGTGCCCGCGTGGTCGGCTGGATCGCCGGCCCCACGGTGACGACCTTTAAGCTGCAACCTGGCGAGGGCGAGCGCGTGAGCAAGATTTCGAGCCTCGAGGACGATATCGCGCTATCGCTTGCTGCCCAGTCGGTGCGTATCTTTGCCCCGATCCCCGGCACCTCGCTTGTGGGTATCGAGATTCCCAATCGCAAGCGCCAGAACGTCAACCTGGGCGACGTGCTTCCCTATGTGAAGGGCGGTCCGCTCGAGCTCGCCATCGGTCGAGATGCCGAGGGTACGCCGGTCGTCGCCGACCTTGCCAAGATGCCCCACCTGCTGATCGCCGGTACCACGGGTTCCGGTAAGTCGGTCATGATCAACTCCATCATCACGACCTTGCTCATGCGCGCCCTTCCCGAGGACGTTCGCCTGATCATGGTCGACCCCAAGCGCGTCGAGCTTGCGGGCTATAACGGTCTGCCGCATCTTTACGTGCCTGTAGTGACCGAGCCCAAGCAGGCCGCGAGCGCTCTGCAATGGGCCGTGTCCGAGATGGAGCGTCGCCTGAAGGTCTTCGAGCGTCTCAACGTGCGTAAGATCTCGACCTACAACGAAAAGCAGGCCGCCGGCGAGTTTGAGCATTACGATAACCCGCCGCAAAAGATGCCCTACCTGGTCATCATCATCGACGAGCTCTCGGACCTGATGATGGTCGCCGGTAAGGATGTCGAGGCCTCGATCGTGCGTATTGCTCAGCTGGGCCGTGCCGCAGGTATCCACCTTATCGTGGCCACGCAGCGCCCGAGCTCCAACGTGGTGACGGGCCTCATCAAGGCCAACATCACCAACCGCATCGCCTTTAACGTCGCCACGGGCATCGACTCGCGCGTCATCATCGACCAGATGGGTGCCGAAAAGCTCACCGGTTTGGGCGACATGCTGTTCTCTAAGGTCGACTGGGGCAAGCCCCGCCGTATCCAGGGCTGCTTTGTCTCGGATGATGAAATCAACGAGATCGTCGAGTTCGTCAAGTCGCAGAGCGAGCCCGACTACCACGAGGAGATCCTGTCTGCCGTGGCGCCCGCTTCCATGTCCATGGCGGGTGGCGGCGGCATTGTCCGTACCGGAGTCGCCGAGCCGCAAGACGATGATCCGCTCATTTGGGAAGCCGCCCATATTGTGGTGGAATCGCAGCTTGGCTCCACATCTGGCCTGCAACGTCGTCTGAAGGTTGGCTATGCGCGTGCCGGGCGTATTATGGATATGCTGGAAGAAAAGGGTGTCGTCGGTCCGCCCGACGGTTCCAAGCCGCGCGAGGTCCTGTTGGACGAGGAGGGGCTTGCCGCGCTGGAGTCTGTCGACGCCGAGATGGCACGTGAAGATCGTGAGTTTGGAGGATTCTGATGGCTGCACGCTTTGGTGACATGCTGCTTGAGCAGCGTCGCCGAATGGGCCTTTCCATTCAGCAAGTCGCCAACACCATCAAAATCAGGCCGCAGATCATCGAGTTTTTCGAGACCGGTAACTTTGCTTCGATGCCGCCGCGCGGCTATGCGCAGGGCATGATTTCGAGCTATGCTCGCTTTTTGGGCCTCAATCCGCGCGAGGTCGTCAATGCCTACTTTGACGATCTGATGGCATACGAACGCGAGACGTCGCAGCAGGGCGGTCGTTTTCAGGACGCCGCCGGCTACGTCAATTCGCGTTCCTCGGTCGATAACGGGCGCTTCCTGATGGTTCAGGGCGGTCGTTCGACCCGCTATGGACAGCGTCCTCAGCAGGCCGGTTATATTACCGAGACGGGTTCGGGCGAGGAGATTCGCTCACAGCGTGACCGGTTCCGCAGTACGCCGATGCCCGAGGACCGTGCACTTCCCGCTGCCCGAGGCGTGGCGCGTGACCCTCGTGCCGGCTACGGCGACGGCGGCTATTCCGATCGCGGTTACCGTGGGGTCTCTTCTGGTCGCTCTCGTGGCGGCTATGCGGACGCCGATACCACGCAGGTGACGCCGCGTCTTCGTTCTCAGTCGCAGCCGTATGGCCAGCGCTCTTCGGCTCCGCGTTCGGGCCAGCGTGGCTATCAAGGCCGCGGTGAACTTGCGCCCCGTTCGGGTCAGCGCAGCCTTCAGGGCCAGGGTGGCTATCGCGGCCGATCCGATAGCAATCGTGGCTGTATGCCTCAGGGAGGTGGCCGCAGCAGCTCCAATCGTGGACGCGGCGGATCACGTACTCCTCAAAACAACGGGCTCGATCCGCGTATCGTCTACGCCGGCATCGGTGCCGTTGCGCTGCTGTTGATTGTGCTCATCGTGGTGCTTCTGCGCGGCTGCGCATCTTCGGCGCCCGAGACCACGCCCGAGACGCCCACTGCTACCAAGACGACGACCAAGAAGTCTTCTAAGAAGACCGAAACGGTCGACGAGGACGAAGACACCGATGAGGCGACGAATGAGTCGACTGACTCGGACGCTACCAAGACGACGGCCAAGAAGGAAGAGAACGAGGTCACGAAGGTCAAAGTCTCCGTTGCCAAGGGAAAGACCGCGTGGATTGAGGTCAAGGTCGATGGCAAGTCGGTCTATGGCGCCCAAGCGACTGGCCCCTTTGAGCAGGAGTACACGCCCGAGTCCTCGATCGAGATCACCACGTCCAAGCCTTCCGATGTCACCGTTACCAAGAACGGTGAAAAGGTCCGTTACGATACCAAGACCTCGGGCGTGGCGCGTGTGACGATCACCGTTCCCAAGAAGGAGACGACTGATTCCGAGAATGGTGAAAGTTCTGATGGTACCGACACCACCGATGGTGCCGATACCACCGATGGTACCGACACCTCCGACGGTACCGATGCCCAGTCCACGGATGGCGCCGATACCGCAACTGACGGTCAGACACCCACCGATTCTACCGACTATTCGTACGATAGCTACTAAGCCGCTCGTACGCGAAAGGAAACATCATGGCTAAAGATTCCAGCTTCGACGTCGTGTCCGAGGTCAACATGCAAGAGGTCGACAACGCCTTCCAGCAGACCACGCGCGAGATTTCCCAGCGCTATGACCTTAAGGATTCCGGCGCTACGATCGAGCTTTCGAAGGGCGACAAGCTCTTTACGATCAGCGCCCCGGCTGACTTTGTCTCTAAGCAGATTATCGACGTGCTGAGCTCCAAGCTCATCAAGCGCGGCATCGACCTCAAGGCTGTCTCGTGGGATGCTCCGCAGGCGGCATCGGGCGGCACCGTGCGCGTGCTCGGCCATATCGTCGAGGGTATCGACCAGGCGACCGCCAAGAAGATCAACAAGGACATCAAGGACCAAAAGCTCAAGGTCAAGGTGACCATCGAGGCCGACAAGCTGCGTGTTTCCTCTGCTTCGAAGGACGCGTTGCAGACCGTGATCCAGTTTCTGCGCGACCAGGACTACGGCCAGCCGCTGCAGTTCACCAACTACCGCTAATATCATTCGAAAGGACCGCTCTCCAACATGGATACACCGTTGGGCTCCGTGCTCTACATCACCCTCGGGTGCGCTAAGAACGAGGTTGACACCGACCGCATGCGTTCTCTTTTGACCGCTGCAGGCTACGATGAAGCATTCGACCCGCAGGATGCCGATATCGCCATCGTCAATACATGCTCGTTCCTTGCCTCCGCAACGTCCGAGAGCATCGAGACCACGCTCGAGCTCGCCAACGAGGTTCAGGACGGCGTTCGCGCCTGCCCCATCGTCATGTGTGGTTGCGTGCCGTCTCGTTACGGCGATGACCTGCCCGACGAGCTTCCCGAGGTCGCGGCCTTTGTGAAGGCCGATGAGGAAGACGGTATCGTCTCTGTCATCGATGGCGTACTGGGTGTGGAGCGCGAGATTGCCGCCTATATCCCGCAGGTCAAGCGTACCGTCGAGGGCGCTGTTGCCTACGTCAAGATCTCCGATGGCTGCAATCGTTTTTGCAGCTTCTGCATGATCCCCTACATTCGCGGTCGCTATCATTCGCGCAATGCCGAGAGCATTATCTCCGAGGTGCGTGACCTGGTTGCCGGCGGTGTGCGCGAGATCGTGCTGATCGGCCAGGACACGGGTATTTGGGGCACCGACTTTGCCGACGAGGACGTCGCCGAGGGCTCGCCGCGCAATCTGGCGCAGCTGCTGCGTGCCGTCGCTGAGGCCGTGCGCCCGCACAATGTTTGGGTCCGCGTGCTCTATCTGCAGCCCGAGGGCATGACCGACGAGCTTATCGAGACGATTCGCGATACGCCCGAGGTGCTGCCCTATATCGATATCCCCGTGCAGCACTGTGACGCGCGCATCCTTAAGGCCATGCGTCGCTCCGGTTCGCGCCAGGAGCTCGAGGATCTGTTCCGTGATCTTCGCGAGCGCATCCCCGGGATCGTGATTCGCTCCACGGCCATGGTCGGCTTCCCGACCGAGACCGACGACGAGTTCCGTGACCTTATCGACTTTATGGACACCGTCGGCTTTGACTACACGAGCGTCTTTGCCTACTCGCGGGAGGAGGGTAGCCTGGCCGCTAAGATGGACGGACAGGTCGATGAGGAGGTCAAGCTCGAGCGAGCCCAGGAGGCCATGGACCTGGCCGAGTCGCTCGGTTTTGCCGCTACGGCAGCTCATGTGGGCGAGCGCGCCCAGGTTATCGTCGATGGCATCGAGGAGACTGAGGACGGCGCCGAGCTGATCGGTCACGCCTGGTTCCAGGCGCCCGATTCCGATGGCGCGGTACATTTGGACGCCAGCGAGGCGTCTGTGGGCGATATTCTGACCGTCGAGTTTACCGATAGCTTCTGTTATGAGCTTATCGGCCATGTTGTGGAGTAGGAGAGCGTCGTGGCAAACGAGAGCAATAAGGAACTGACGAGTGTTTGGACGCCCGCCAACATCGTGACGTGCGTTCGCATCGCCTTTATCCCGGTGTTCATGATCGTCTCGGCCCTGTCTCACGCGAGCGTTGCCGGTACGGACTGGAGCACCTTCGACGGCCCGCTCGCCGCCGCTGCCTTCATTTTGTATGTGATCCTGTCGTGCACCGATAAGGTCGACGGCTATCTGGCGCGCTCGCGTAACGAGATTACCGATTTCGGCAAGTTCTTGGACCCCATCGCCGACAAGCTGCTCGTTTTCTCGGCCTTGCTGCTGTTCCTGGATTTTGGCGCGGTGACCGTGTGGTCCGTGTTCATTATCCTGTTTCGTGAGCTGCTGGTGAGCGCCCTTCGCATGGTCGCGAGCGCTGCCGGCGTGGTCGTTGCCGCCGATAAGCTCGGCAAGTACAAGACGGCGACCACGATGGTCTCCATCTGCGGTTACCTGTGCGTTTTTGCTATGGTCGGCTTGCACCTTGGCCCGGTGGCGCTGACGCTCGGCATCTACTCGGTGTCGCGCTTCCTGTATGCCGTTGCCGTTGTCTTGACCGTTATCTCGGGCGCCCAGTACTTCTGGAACTGCCGCAAGATCGTCTTTTCGGTCTAGGTCCTGGTGGGTATGACGGACTCTTTTGAGCAGATTTCCGCACATAACGAGGAGCTGGCGCGCGATATCGTCGAGCGCGCGAGCGCTCGGGGTGTGACGGTTTCGACGGCTGAGTCGCTGACGGCGGGTATGATCGCCTCGACGATTGCGGATATCCCGGGCGCCTCGGCGGTGCTGCGTGGCGGTGCGGTGACCTACTGCGATGAGATTAAGCATCGCGTGCTGGGTGTTGAGCAGGAGACGCTCGACCGCTACACCGCGGTGTCGCATCAAACTGCGCGCGAGATGGCGTCGGGTTCGCTGGAGCTGTACCAGAGCGATATTGCAGTGAGCGCAACGGGTTATGCCGGCCCCGGCGGTGGTACTGAGGACGATCCTGCTGGCACTTTCTATATTGGCTGGGCACATCGTTCCGCCGATGGGGGAGTGCCGGTCGTGGACTCTGTGCGCTGCCACTATGAGGGCGACCGTTCGTGTGTTCGTGCCCATGCGGTCACGGAGGCATTGGGTCGCATTGTCTGCGTGCTCGATTCTATGGAATAGACGTGTTTTAAGGGGCCTCCGGGCCCCTTAATTGTGGAGATGGGGACCTCAGAAGAATTTAGCGTTTGTGCTGTTCATAGGTGTATTTTTGCCTGCCTTGTTCTTATTTGACCCTTTATGGTCAAGCATTTGGTCAGTGTTTGGTCGGCTTTTGGTAGGGTTTTGGAAAGGTCGGCTGCATATGATTTATCTGAACGGTTGACCACGAACAGCCGTTCGTTTAATATCGATGCAGGTTGTTAAGAGGAGGGCTATTCATGGCCAAGAATTCAGGTCCCGTACGTACCGTTCATGCTCGCACGACGGGTAAAGAGCGCGATGAGATGATCGCCACCACCAAGGCTGAGATCGAGAAGAAATTCGGCCAGGGTTCCATCATGAGGTACGGCGACGGTGGCCCCGAGCTCGAGGTCGAGGCCATCCCTACGGGCGCTCTGGCACTTGATGCCGCGCTGGGTATCGGCGGCGTGCCGCGTGGCCGTATCGTCGAGATTTACGGTCCTGAGTCCTCCGGTAAGACGACGCTTTCGCTCGAGATCCTGGCCGAGGCCCAGGCAATGGGTGGCGTTGTGGCATTTATCGATGCCGAGCATGCGCTCGATCCCACGTATGCCGCGCGTATCGGCGTGGATATCGACGAGGTGCTCATTTCTCAGCCCGATACGGGCGAGCAGGCGCTCGAGATTGTTGACATGCTCGTGCGTTCCGGCGCCATCGATGCCATCGTTGTTGACTCCGTCGCCGCGCTGACCCCGCGTGCCGAGATCGAGGGAGAAATCGGCGACACTACGGTCGGTCTTCAGGCTCGCCTGATGAGCCAAGCGCTCCGCAAGCTCGCCGGCTCGCTGTCTAAGTCCAACACGACGTGCATCTTCATTAACCAGCTGCGTGAGAAGATCGGCGTCATGTTCGGCAACCCCGAGACCACGACGGGCGGCCGCGCCCTTAAATTCTTCTCTTCGGTGCGTATCGACATTCGCCGTATCGATAGCATTAAGCTTAAGGACGAGGTTATCGGTAACCGCGTGCGCGCTAAGGTCGTTAAGAACAAGGTGGCAGCTCCGTTCCGTTCTGCTGAGTTCGACATTATGTACGGTACGGGCATCTCTAAGGAGGGCTCGATTCTGGACATGGCTGTCGAGTGCGGCATCTGCAAGAAGATGGGCTCCTGGTTTGCCTATGGCGAGGACAAGCTCGGCAACGGTCGCGAGGCCGCCAAGGCGTTCCTGCGCGAACACCCCGATTGCGCCGACGAGATTGAGCATAAGGTCCGTCTTGCCTGCGGGCTTGAGTTTGATGACGATGCTCCGTCCGAGGTAGAGCTGACCGATCAGCCTGCGCCTGAGGAGTTTGACGAGCTTTACGCCATCGATGGTTCCGCCATGCTCGATGATGACGACGAGTAGCGGTTACGCTCATGTCGTATACGGTGACCGAGGCCACGGTCGTCTTTCCCGATAAGAAGGCGGCCTCCTCGTTCTCGAGCGGGTATGCGTCCAAAAAGCCTTGCGCACATATCGATTGTGAGCTTGAGGGCGGTTTTGAGCGGTCCATTTGGATTCCCGTGCGGGTCGCGCGCCTGTATGTCAAAAACCGCCCCGATCTTCCCTGTGATTGGGATAACTTTCGTGAGGCGGTACGGCTCATCGAGCGTAAATGTGCACTTACCATGGTGACTGAGATGTTATCGCGCCGCGACCATGCGACGGGTGAGGTCCGTGACAAGCTGGCTCGCTACGGCTTTCACCAGCCCGCGATCGATTTCGCCGTCGAGCGCGCCACCGAGTATCGCTTTTTAGACGAGAACCGCTTTTGCTCGTACTTTATCGAGGAACGCAAGCGGCGCGGTTGGGGACAGCGCAAAATCGAGACCGAGCTCAAGCGACGTCATGTTGTGCTCGATGACATTCCCGGTTATCCCGAGGATTATTTTGCCGTCGAAGACGATTTGGCGCGTGCGTCAGCCCTGCTCGCCAAGCGGCGTGTTCCAGAGACGCGCGGATTCGAAAAACTGGTTCGGTTTTTGATGGTCAAGGGCTTCTCGTATCACATCGCCGCCGATGCCGTTAAGGCACGTCTCGATGCCGAATGCGAGGAATGTGCGCTTTAGGCGTATGCGTTTTGTGGCCCCGCCGCTCACCGCGTTTTAGCCGCCGTACTGGGGCCATTTATTTGACAGTTGTTGTGGTTCAACGTACGATAAATACTGTCATTTGCTTTGTGATATGTGCTCATCTGTGATGAGTTTGTTTATATGTTTATCTGTATCCGACCCGCATAAGCTGCGCCCATATTACTCAAATGTCGCGAGCCGTTCATAAGGACGGTTCGCTTTGTTGTGTAACGAATCCATAAAAAGGAGTGAGCATGCCTATCATTGCAGCGCTCGTTGGCATCGTTTTGGGTGCCATCGCCGCCATTGCCTACATGCGCACCGCCAAGCAGGGTGGTCTTCACGAGGCCGACGAAAAGATCCAGTCGGCACACGCACAGGCTGAGTCCCTGATCGGTGATGCAAAGCGTCAGGCCGAGACCCTCAAAAAAGAGGCTCTGCTCGAGGCTAAAGAGGAGATCATCAAGAACAAGCAGGCCGCCGAGGCCGAGGACAAGCAGCGCAAGAGCGAGATTCGTACGCTCGAGAACCGCGTGATGCAGCGCGAGGAATCCCTCGATCGCCGCAACGACGCTCTCGACAAGCGCGAGCATCAGCTGTCCAGTCAGGCCGGTCAGGTCGAGAAGCGCTCCCGTGAGCTCGAGGAGCTCTGCGCAAAGCAGACCTCCGAGCTCGAGCGTATCGCCGACCTTACCCGCGAGGATGCCCACAAGGAGCTCCTCGATAAGGTTCGCGGCGAGGTCACCCACGAGGCCGCCACGATTATTCGCGAGTCCGAGCAGCAGGTTCGCGCCGAGTGCCACAAGACCGCCCAGGAGATTCTTTCCCTGGCGATTCAGCGCTGCGCTGCCGACCACACTGCCGAGGTCACCGTTACCTCTGTGCACATTCCCTCTGATGACCTCAAGGGCCGTATCATCGGTCGCGAGGGTCGCAACATCCGGACCTTCGAGCAGGTTTCCGGCGTCAATCTCGTGATCGATGACACGCCCGAGACCGTCGTTCTTTCGAGCTTCGACCCGGTCCGTCGTGAGACCGCCCGTGTCGCCCTCGAGAACCTCATCGCCGACGGCCGCATTCACCCCGCCCGCATCGAGGAGATGTATCACAAGGCTGCCGACCTGGTTCAGCAGCGCGTGCGCGAGGCTGGCGAGCAAGCTGCATTCGATACCGGCATTCACGACCTGCACCCCGAGATCGTCAAGACCCTTGGTGCCCTGCGCTATCGTACCTCGTTTGGTCAGAACGTGCTTCAGCACTCCCTCGAGGTCTCTGACCTGTGCGGCGTAATGGCTTCCGAGCTTGGCCTGGACGTTGTTACCGCCAAGCGCGCCGGCCTACTGCACGACCTGGGCAAGGCAATCGACCATGACGTCGAGGGCCCGCATGCCGTCATCGGCGCCGAGCTTGCCCGCCGTTATGGCGAGAAGCCCGTTATCGTCCACGCTATCGAGGCTCACCATGCCGACGTCGACCCCAACACGGTGCTCGATGTCCTGGTACAGGCCGCCGATGCTGTCTCTGCCTCTCGCCCCGGTGCCCGTCGCGAGTCTGCCGAGAACTACATCAAGCGTCTTGAGAAGCTCGAGGAGATCGCCAACTCCCATGACGGCGTCGAGCGTACCTATGCCATGCAGGCTGGTCGCGAGGTCCACGTCATGGTTCAGCCGGACAAGATTTCCGATGCCCAGTCCACGGTTCTGGCTCACGATATCGCCCATCAGATCGAGGAAGAGATGGAGTATCCCGGTCAGGTGCGCGTCGTCGTGATTCGCGAGAGCCGCGCTGTCGATATCGCTAAATAACATGAGCGACGCGAACGAGCTCATCTCATTTATCGCGTCGATGTCGGGGGAGGGCAACCTTCGCGTCGAGGAGAACCTTGGCGAGGGGTATGTCCGCCTCCGCGTTTCGGAGGCCGAGCGGCGCCAGGCAAAGCACGACATTCAGCATGTCGAGGATATCGTCATCGAAATGCTCCGTAATGCTCGCGATGCCGGCGCCGACAAGGTCTTTCTCGCTACGACCAAGGAAGATGGCGTCCGCACGCTTGTCTTTCTGGATAACGGCTCGGGTGTTCCGCAGGATATGCAAGAGCGAATCTTCGATGCTCGCGTTACCTCCAAGCTCGAGAGCATGAAGATGGACCGTTGGGGCGTTCACGGTCGTGGCATGGCATTGTTTTCGATCAAGCAGAACACCGACGAGGCCCGTGTGGTTACGTCCGGTGTCGATCTTGGTTCAGCCTTTAAGGTGAGCGTTGCGGCCGACCGCCTCAGTGAGCGCGCCGATCAGTCCAGCTGGCCCCAGGCCGTCAAGGATGAGGACGGACGTTATGTCTGTGCTCGCGGTCCGCATAATATTATTCGCGCTGCCTGTGAGTTTGCGCTCGAGGAGTTGCGTGGTTGCGATGTCTATCTTGGTTCTCCGTCTGAGATTGCCGCGACCCTTTATGCTCAGGCGTCAAGCCGACTCGATACGTCGCGTCTCCTGTTTATTGATGACGAGAGCGAGCTTCCGGTTGTCGATCGTTTAGGCCTTGCCTCTGATGCCGAGGACTTTATCCGCATCTGTTCGGGTTTGGGTCTTGAGATGTCCGAGCGCACGGCACATCGCATTTTGGCAGGGCAGATTAAGCCCGTTCGCGGTGTGACCGCGCGTTTGCTGCGCGAGCGTGATTCTTCCTCGCATGCGCCGGCTCCTGTCGATCTTGCGAAAGATCGTCGCGGGCTACGTATTGCCAAGGATGACATGGCACAGTTTTCGCGTGCTGTGGAGCGCGACTTTAATGACCTTGCCGCCCGGTACTATCTCAACCTTTGCGGCGACCCAAAGATTCGCGTTTCGCGTGATCGAATCACCGTGACCTTCGATCTTGCCAAAGAGGAATAGTGCCTTTACCGAGTCCACTCGGTACGATAAAGTTATTGCAGTTAAAACGTACTTTTAAACGCAGGAGTTTCTTCATGGATTGCCTGAAGGTATCAAGCAAATCATCGCCCGCGTCCGTTGCCGGCGCCATCGCCGGCATGGTCAAGGATGGTGTACCCGTCAACATCCAGTGTGTCGGCGCCGGTGCGGTCAACCAGGCCATAAAGGCCGTGGCTATTGCGCGCGGTTTTTTGATTCCAACCGGATTTGATATTTCCTGCGCGCCCGTGTTCTCCGACATCCTTATTAACGGGGAGTCGCGCACGGCCATCCGTCTTTCTATTTACGTTCACCAGATCAATCGAGCTGCTATGGATAACGTCGTCATGGATGATGTTAAGCCTGTGGCATAGCTTCTGCTTGCCTCGATTCGCCCCCTCTCTCCCCATCGTTAGGACTTATGCACATGGACCAGCGTTCCGTACGCGATATTCTTGCCGGTAAAACCTACTTTATCCGCACCTTTGGCTGCCAGATGAATCAGCACGATTCTGAGCGCGTGAGCGGTCTGCTCGATTCGTATGGTTGCCTCATGGCGCTCGATCCCGAGCATGCCGATATCGTTGTCTTCATGACATGCTGTGTGCGTGAGGCCGCCGATACTCGCCTGTACGGTCAGTGCAATTCCTGCAAAAGCCTGCCGCCTTCGCCTTCGGGCAAGCGCGTGGTTGCCGTTGGTGGTTGCATCGCGCAGCGCGATGGCGAGGGCCTGCTCACCAACGTCGATAACGTCAATGTTATCTTTGGCACGCATTCCATCGCGCATGTGGCCGAGCTCATTGCCGAGGCGTTCCTTGACGGCAAGCGTCATATCCGCACCAATGAGCATGAGGATACGGATGCCATGAGCATGCCGTGGCATCGCGAGACCCAGTATCACGCCTGGGTGCCCATCATGACGGGCTGCAATAATTTCTGTACCTATTGCATCGTGCCGTACGTGCGCGGTCGCGAAAAGAGCCGCCCCTTCGAGGAGATTGTCGACGAGGTGACCGGTCTGGTGCGCCAGGGCGTGCGCGAGATCACACTGTTGGGCCAAAACGTTAACTCATATGGTCGCGATCTGTTTGGCAAGCCGCGTTTTGCCGATTTGCTGCGCGCGGTGGGCGATACAGGCGTCGAGCGCATCTTCTTTACCTCTTCTCATCCTAAGGATCTGCTGCCCGAGACCATCGACGCTATGGCCGAGACGCCCGCCGTCATGCCGCAGCTTCACTTGGCCGTTCAGTCGGGCTCCACGCGCATCCTCAAAGAGATGAATCGCCGTTATACACGCGAGGACTATCTGGGCCTGGTCGATCGCATTCGCAATCGCATGCCCGATATCGCGCTCTCGACCGACATTATCGTTGGCTTCCCGGGCGAGACTGAAGAAGACTTTGAGCAGACGCTCTCACTTGCCGAGACGGTCCGCTATGCTCAGGCCTATACCTTCATCTATTCCAAGCGCGCCGGTACCCCGGCTGCAGAGATTGAAGATCCTACGCCGCATGAGGTTATTCTCGAGCGTTTCAACCGCCTGGTTAAGGTTATCGAGACCACGGCACACGAGTATAACCAGGGTGAGCTTCATACTGTGGTGCCGGCGCTCATTGAAGGTACGAGTAAAAAGAACGATGCGGTGCTGCTGGGTAAGAGTCCCAAGAATCAAATCGTTCATGCGCCCATTCCCGAGGGATATAGCATCGACCAGCTTGTCGGTAAGATCGTTGATGTTAACGTCGACGTTGCTAAGACGTGGTATTTGTCCGGCTCCGTTGTGGGCGAGCCGCGCTAATGGTTTCTCCCGGGGCAGGTCTTTCCGCCGTTGCGATTGTTGGTCCGACGGCGGTAGGTAAGAGTGATGTTGCCGACCGTTTGGCCGCTCGTCTTTCGTCCGAAGTGCTGTCGTGTGATGCGATGCAAATCTATCGCGGCATGGACATCGGTACCGCAAAGATGGCGCCCAATGAATGTACGGCGCCGCTGCGTCTCGTCGACATTGTAGAGCCGGGTGTGGCGTACTCTGCGGCGCTTTATCAGGCTGACGCTCGCGCACATGTTGAACGTCTCCTTGGTTCGGGTTGCCTGCCGGTTTTTTGTGGAGGTACGGGGCTGTATCTCAAGGCCGCCCTTGATGAGATGGACTTTCCCTCGGGTGAACTTGAGGACGATCGCCGTGCGGGCTATCAGGAGCTTGCCGAGCGTATTGGCGAGGAAGAACTGCATGCTCTGCTTGCCGAGCGCGATCCAGAATCGGCTGCTGTTATTCATCCCCATAACGTGCGCCGTGTGATTCGTGCGCTCGAGATGCATGATGATGGTATCTCCTATGCAAAGCAAAAAAGTCAGTTTAGTGTTCCGCGCGAGCATTATCATGCCCTATGGTTTGGTCTGACGCGTAATCGTGAGGTGCTCTACGAGCGCATTAACCTGCGTGTCGATCTGATGTTTGAACAGGGTCTTGTTGATGAGGTTCGCGGTCTTATGGACCAGGGGCTGGGAGATGCCCTGACTTCGATGCAGGCAATTGGCTATAAAGAGATCATCGATGCTTTCAATGGCGTGACGAGCATGGATGAGGCTCGCGAACTCATTAAGATGCGTTCGCGTCGCTATGCCAAACGTCAGCTTTCGTGGTTTAAGCGCGATGACCGTATCGTGTGGTTTGATATGGATGAATATACGATCGATGAGGTCGTTGAGGATATCCTGCATCGTATTGAGGCTGCCTAATGGCCCGTTTCCCTCTTGTTCCCACGGCACCCGAGCCCGAGCGTGCCATTTTGGTTGGTGTTGAATGGCGCGACAATGCATGGCCGCTCGATCGCTCGCTTGATGAGCTGGAGCGTCTTGCCCACACGGCTGGTGCCCAGTGCGTGGCACGTTTGTCGCAGCGTTTGGTAAAGCCGTATCCTAAATCGTTTATCGGCTCCGGTAAGGTAGAGGAGCTTTGCGGCCTGGTGCATCGCATGGATGCCGATGTCGTTATTTTTGACGACGACCTGACGCCCTCGCAGCAATCCTATTTGGAGAAAGCCGTGGGCGAGCCGGTAAAGATTATCGATCGTACTGCACTGATCTTGGATATCTTTGGCCTTCATGCTCAGACGCGTGAGGGACGTCTGCAGGTACAGCTGGCACAGCTTCAATATTTGTTGCCTCGTCTGCGTGGCATGTGGAGTCATCTCGCCAAGGAACAGACGCGCGGCGGCATCGGCTCACGCTTTGGCCAGGGCGAAAGTCAGCTCGAGGTCGACCGTCGCCTCATTCGTAATAAGATCGCTGCGCTTCGTCGTGAGCTCAAGCAGGTTGAACAGCGTCGCGATGTCCAGTCCAAGAGCCGCATTGAGTCTCCGGCGTTTCGCGTCGCGTTAGCCGGTTATACCAATGCCGGTAAATCGACGTTGCTCAATCGTCTGACCGGCTCTACGGTACTTTCGCAGGACAAGCTGTTTGCTACGCTCGACCCGACTACGCGTTCGTATCGCCTGCCCGGCGGTCGCGGAATGACGATTACCGATACCGTCGGCTTTATTCAAAAGCTGCCGCATGGTCTGGTCGATGCCTTTAAATCGACGTTGTCCGAGGTGTTGGGTGCCGATTTAATTCTCAAAGTCGTGGATGCGTCTGATGAGGACTATGAGCGACAGCTTGAGGCTGTCGACCGCGTGCTTGATGAGATCGGTGCCGGAGAGCGTTTAACGCTTACGGTGTTCAATAAAATCGATCTTCTCGATAGCGTCGATCGATTGAGTTTCCGTCGTCGTTATCCCGAAGCCGTTCTGTTCTCGGCCCAAACGGGCGAGGGGCTCGACGATCTCGTCGATCGCATTGCTTGCGAGGCAGCTGCCACCGATGTACTGCTTTCAGCCGACATTCCGTATCGTGAAGGTGCGCTCATCACGCTCGTGCATGAGCAGGGGACCCTTTTGCACGAGGAATATCTTGAGGATGGCGTTCGTATTGTGGCGAAACTGCCGGCTCGTATTGCACCGCGGCTCGAGCGTTATCGCACCGAGTAGGCGAGCTCCAAAATGCCCAGTATGATGGGCTGATGTAGCAGATAAAAGGGGAGTGCATGACGTCCAAGGCTGGCGAGCGCCGGCAGGGGGTTGGCGTAGGCCCAGCTTGGGGCGGGGTGTTCGCATCTTTGAGCGGTGCGCGCAGCAAAGTATCCTGTGAGATACATGAATATGAACGGGATGATTGGATAATAGTCGCCTGAAACAAACCGGGGGCCGGGAAATCCTAGCCACGCCAAATAGGGGAATGAATAGGTCGATTTCGGGATGCCCCATGTCGCCGCGAAGAGAGCGAGGCATATCGCAATGCCCCACGTGCTGGGCACTTTCTTAAGCATCGGTCGTGCTACGGCTGTTACAGCGGTACACGCCGCCATGCAATAAATGATGCCAAAGTTCACTGAATCGTCGACCGATACGAGCGTTGTTGCGATCCAGACGACCAAAGCTGCGGCAGCGTACTTGGCCGCTCGTTTAGCATTGTTGCGTGAGAGCGTGCACATCCAACCTGCGATAAACAAAAATACCCAGCTGATGCTGGCGCGCCAGATGTCTTGAAAGACGGTCTGGGTAAACCAGGGCATATCCCAGTCGTACAGGTAGGCGAGATCGTAGCAAGCGTGAAAACCTGCCATTGAAATCATCGTAAACCCGCGGACGGTATCAAAGATGGTGATGCGTTTTTGCATTACGAGAACCGGCGCATTAAGCCGACCACTTTGCCCAAGATAATGGGATTCGTTGCATAGATAGGCTCCATGGTGTCATTCTCAGGCTGTAGGCGTACGCGTCCCTGCTCCTTGTAGAACGTCTTGACGGTCGCTGAACCATCAATCATGGCCACGACAATTTCGCCGTTCATGGCACTCTTTTGTTCACGGACGATGATGTAATCGCCATTGAAGATGCCGACATTGATCATTGAGCTCCCATGCACCTCAAGGATAAAGGAACCCTGATCAGTGGCGATTTCGGTCGGGATAGTAAAAGTGTCTTCGATATTCTGCTCGGCCAGAATGGGAATCCCAGCCGCGACGCGACCAACGAGCGGTAGCGAGACCGTTCCGCGAGGTGCGGTGGGCTCGTCAGATTTAGAAATTGAGACAGAGGAACCGTCCTCGTTAAAGAGTTCCAGGGCGCGCGGTTTGGTTGCATCGCGCTTGAGTAGCCCGCGCGCCTCCAGGGCAGATAGATGGGCGTGCACGGTGCTGGGGGAGGAAAGGCCCACGGCAGAAGCCATCTCGCGCACGCTGGGCGGATAACCCTTCTCCTGCTGATATTCCTTGATGAAGTCGTAAATTTGCTGCTGACGCTTGGTAATTTTGCGAGCCATCAGGGCATCCTCTCTACCCATGTCAAACAAATGTTCGAATTTTGCTTGACAGGAACAACTGTTCGAAGATAATAATAACCGAACATTCGTTCTCGCGCTAGACATTTTTGTCCGCGCGGCTTGATAAAACTGTTCTCAGCAAAACACGCGAGAGGAGAACATGATGAACGCAACGAATATGGTCCAGGGAAACCTTGCCCTTAAGCTTGAGACGCCTGCAGAACCCACTTTTACGGTTGTTCAGGGTGGCCGCTCCGGCTTTCAGACTTTGACCGTAAAGCCTGCCCGCAATCAGCAGGCTGTAATCGCGCCGGCTCGCGTTGCCCTGAAGGTTCCGACGATTGTCGCCGTTGCCGTTGCGCTTACGCTCTTCTTTGTCCTCGCTACGTCGGTCTTTAGCGCTCGTCACGCCGCGTATGCCGAGTCCGTTTCCAACGTTACCTACGAGACCATTCGCGTTCAGCCTGGCGATTCTCTTTGGTCTCTTGCCGAGGAATATCAAATCGAAGGCCTTTCCACGCAAGAGACTTCCGACATGATCCGTAACGTCAATCATCTGGAGCATGGCTCGCTCGCCGCCGGTGCGCATCTTAAGGTTCCTGCTCGTTCGTAATCATTATCGCGCTGCGCATGGTACCCTTGTTATCGTTTAAGAGGAGGTACTATGCGCTGTCCCAAATGCGGCAAGGCACATACCCGCGTCGTTGATTCCCGTATGCAGGAGTCAAATAACACCATTAAGCGCCGTCGCGAATGTTGCTCGTGTAACTATCGCTTTACAACGTTTGAGCGATGCGAAGACCCAATCGAGGTCATTAAGTCAGACGGAACCAAGCAGCGGTTCGATCGCAATAAGCTGCTCGTTGGCTTGATGCGCGCCACCATCAAGCGCGATATCGACACTAAGAAGCTCAATGAGATTATCGACGACATCGAGGTCGAGCTGCGTTCTCGCACGCTGACGGCCGTCACGTCCCATGAGTTGGGTGACATGGTGCTCAAGCGCTTGGCCAAGATCGACAAGGTGGCGTACATCCGCTTTGCCTCGGTCTACCGCGATTTCAAAGACGTCGATGAGTTTCTGCAAGAGCTCGACAAGCTAAGGTGATTCCATGTCCAACATTACCGTCAACATAAAGCGTCTCGACCCCACCGTCGAGCTTCCCAAATACGCCCATCCCACCGATGCCGGCTTGGATCTGCGCTCCAACGAGGACTGCGTCCTGAAGCCCTTCGAACGCCGTCTGGTCTCTACTGGGCTGGCCATCGCCCTGCCCGATGGCTACGCCGGCTTCGTCCAGCCCCGCAGCGGTCTCGCCATCAAGCAGGGCCTGTCTATAGTCAACACGCCGGGCCTCATCGACGCCCACTACCGAGGAGAACTCAAAGTCATTCTCATTAACCTAGACCCCACGAACAACATCCAAATCAACAAAGGCGACCGCATAGCCCAACTCGTCATCCAAGAAGTCCCTACGGTCAACCTCGTAGAAGTAGACGAACTAGACAAAACCGACCGAGGCAACGGAGGCTTCGGCTCCAGCGGCGTTGCTTAATTATTTTCAAGATGTAGAGTTGGCCTCTCACCCGGTGCCCACACATATCATCCCGTGCTCAAACATTCTCGCTACGCTGCGAAACTGCGCGCGGGACGATATGACCCGCCCGCTCTGCAGCCTTGATCCACGTGCTCTTCTTCGTGACAACATGGGTATAACTCGT
>CAJMRO010000023.1:0-21653 GCA_905215825.1 uncultured bacterium | reverse complement strand
CGCGTAGATGGCAGATAGGGACGTTCCTTTTCTCTGCCGGCTGGGGACACTCCTTGGCGCGCCAGAGCCGGTCGCCCGGGGATGGAGGGGCCATTTTGGCCCTTGGCGGTCACCCGAGGTAAACCTTTACCGCCCGCCTATATTTGCCGAAATTACACTTGACGGCGGGGTACAATAAACCCGCATGCGGATTTCCGTTGCGGGCGCTTCCCATCGCCGGGGCGTGCCCGGGAGCATCCGGCATGCGGCCTTTGCGGCGCTCGGTCATGTGCAAGACGGGCGGTCGGGTCTGTGGGGCGCATCAACTGTCCCTCGCCTCGGCATGTCTTCTCTCCACGCCACGTACCTGCTGCTGAGCCTGCCTGCCAGATGATTGGAAGCAACAGCGTAAATCCTATCACGCCAACATCCCGGCGATCGCCGGGGCCTGTATACCTATATGAGAGGAGAGGGGTATATGGCGCGTAAGTTTAAGTCTATGGACGGCAACGAGGCGGCCGCATATGTTTCGTATGCGTACACCGAGGTAGCGGGAATCTATCCCATTACGCCGTCCAGCCCGATGGCCGACCATGTCGACCAGTGGGCGGCCCAGGGTCGCAAGAACATCTTCGGCACCCCGGTCAAGGTCGTCGAGATGGAGTCCGAGGCAGGTGCAGCCGGTACCGTTCACGGTTCGCTGGGCGCCGGTGCTCTGACCACCACCTACACGGCTTCTCAGGGTCTGCTCCTGATGATTCCGAACATGTACAAGATCGCGGGCGAGCAGCTCCCGGGCGTCTTCCACGTCTCCGCGCGTTGCGTCGCTTCCCACGCCCTGAACATTTTTGGCGATCACTCCGACGTCATGGCCTGTCGTCAGACCGGCTTCGCCATGCTCGCCGAGGGCAACGTCCAGGAGGTCATGGACCTCTCGCCGGTGGCTCACCTTGCCGCCATCGAGGGTAAGACCCCGTTCCTTAACTTCTTCGACGGCTTCCGCACCAGCCACGAGATCCAGAAGGTCGCCATGTGGGACTACAAGGATCTGGCAGAGATGTGCGACATGGACGCCGTCCAGGCTTTCCGCGACCACGCGCTCAACCCTGAGCACCCGCACACCCGCGGCAGCCACGAGAACGGCGATATCTTCTTCCAGAACCGTGAGGCCTGCAACAAGGTCTACGACGAGCTTCCCGCCGTCGTCGAGGGCTACATGAAGAAGATCAACGAGAAGCTCGGCACCGATTACGGCCTGTTCAACTACTACGGCGCTCCCGATGCCGATCGCGTCGTCGTGTGCATGGGCTCCTTCTGCGACGTGCTCGAGGAAGTCATCGACTACCTCAACGCTCACGGCGAGAAGGTCGGCCTGGTCAAGGTTCGTCTGTTCCGTCCGTTCTCCATCAAGCACTTCGTCGACGTTCTCCCCGAGACCGTCCAGAAGATCGCCGTCATGGACCGTACCAAGGAGCCGGGTTCCATCGGCGAGCCGCTCTACCAGGACGTCGTCTCCGCTCTCTACGAGGCCGGCAAGACGGGCATCAAGGTCGTCGGCGGCCGTTATGGCCTGGGCAGCAAGGACACGCCTCCCGCGTCCGCGTTCGCTGTCTTCGAGGAGCTCAAGAAGGACGAGCCCAAGCGCGAGTTCACCATCGGCATTGTCGATGACGTGACCAACCTGAGCCTGCCCGAGGCCGAGGATGCGCCCAACACCGCAGCCCCCGGCACCATCGAGTGCAAGTTCTGGGGTCTGGGTGGCGACGGTACCGTCGGTGCCAACAAGAACTCGATCAAGATCATCGGCGACCACACCGACAAGTACGTCCAGGCCTACTTCCAGTACGACTCCAAGAAGACCGGCGGCGTCACCGTCTCGCACCTGCGCTTTGGTGATTCTCCGATCCGTTCGCCGTACTACGTGACCAAGGCCGACTTTGTCGCCTGCCATAACCCCAGCTACATCGTTAAGGGCTTCAAGATGGTCCGCGACGTCAAGCCGGGCGGCACCTTCCTGGTCAACTGCCAGTGGAGCGACGAGGAGTTCGCCGAGCACATGCCCGCCGTGGCCAAGCGCTACATCGCGAACAACAACGTCAACGTCTACCTGATCGACGCTATCGACCTGGCCGCTAAGGTCGGCATGGGCAAGCGCACCAACACGGTGCTCCAGTCCGCCTTCTTCGCGCTGGCCAAGGTCCTGCCCGCCGAGGACGCCCTGCAGTACATGAAGGACGCGGCTACCAAGTCCTACATGAAGAAGGGCCAGGCCATCGTCGACGCCAACCACAAGGCCATCGATGCCGGCGCTACCGCCTTCCGTAAGTTCGAGGTTCCGGCCGACTGGGCTACCGCCGAGGACGCCGCTCCCGTCGAGCTCTCCGAGGAGACCAAGTCCGCTATCGCCCAGCAGGTCAAGAACCTGCTCGAGCCCATCGATCGCATGGACGGCGACAGCCTGCCTGTTTCCGCCTTCGTCGATTGCGCTGACGGCCAGTTTGAGCTGGGCGCCTCCGCATACGAGAAGCGCGGCGTCGCCGTGGTCGTTCCCCACTGGGACGAGACCAAGTGCATCCAGTGCAACCAGTGCGCCTATGTGTGCCCGCATGCCACCATCCGTCCGTTCGCGATGACCGAGGACGAGGCTGCCGCCGCGCCCGAGGCTACCCGCACGCTCGACGCCATGGGCCCCAAGGCCAAGGGCATGAAGTTCACCATGGCTGTGTCCCCGCTCGACTGCATGGGCTGCACCAACTGCGTCAAGGTCTGCCCCAAGGGCGCCCTCGAGATGGTTCCCACCGAGCAGGAGATGGACCAGCAGCCCGTTTGGGACTACATGGTCGAGAACGTCTCCGAGAAGAAGGAGCTCATCGCGGCCAACGTCAAGGGCAGCCAGTTTAAGCAGCCCTACCTGGAGTTCTCCGGCTCCTGCGCCGGCTGCGCCGAGACCGCCTATGCACGTCTGGTGACCCAGGTCGCCGGCGACCGCATGTTCATTTCCAACGCCACCGGCTGCTCCTCCATTTGGGGCAACCCCGCTGCCACCGCTCCTTACTGCAAGGACAAGGACGGTCACGGCCCGGCGTGGAACAACTCCCTGTTCGAGGACAATGCCGAGCACGGTCTGGGCATGGCCGTCGGTTACGAGGCCGTCCAGAAGAAGCTGATCGCCGCTACCCAGGACATCATCGCTGCCGATGGTCCGTCCGATGAGCTCAAGGCTGCCGGCCAGGCTTGGATCGACTCCGTCAACGACACCGAGGCTTCCAAGACCGCTGCCGCTGCCTACGTTGCCGAGCTCGAGAAGTGCGGCTGCGACGCTTCCAAGGCGATCCTCGCCGACAAGGCTTACCTCACCAAGAAGTCCTTCTGGATCTTCGGCGGCGACGGTTGGGCCTACGACATCGGCTTCGGTGGCCTGGATCACGTCTTGGCTTCCGGCCACAACGTCAACGTCTTCGTCTTCGACACCGAGGTTTACTCCAACACCGGTGGTCAGGCCTCCAAGGCCTCGAACCTGGGCCAGGTCGCTCAGTTCGCCGCTGCCGGTAAGGTGACCAAGAAGAAGTCCCTGGCCGAGATTGCCATGAGCTACGGCTACGTCTACGTGGCGCAGGTCGCCATGGGCGCCAACCCGGCTCAGACCCTCAAGGCCATCCACGAGGCCGAGGCCTACGACGGTCCGTCCCTCATCATCGGCTACAGCCCCTGCGAGATGCACTCCATCAAGAAGGGTGGCATGCAGAACTGCCAGGCCGAGATGAAGAAGGCTGTCGAGTGCGGTTACTGGAACCTCTTCCGCTTCAACCCCGAGGCTGCTGCCGGCAAGAAGTTCTCGCTCGATTCCAAGGAGCCCGCGGGCGGTTATCAGGAGTTCCTGATGAACGAGGCCCGTTACGCTTCGCTGACGCGTTCCTTCCCCGAGCGCGCCGAGGAGCTCTTCAAGGAGAACGAGCAGGCCGCTATGGACCGCTACGCTCACCTGCTGAAGCTCAAGACGGTGTACAACGAGGCCTAGGTCTCCCACCGCAGGATCTGAGGGCTGACCTTCGCGGACGCCCTCGGACATGAAAGAACCCCCGCTGCGCACTACGTGCGGCGGGGGTTCTTTCGTCCTGCGGAGTGTCCGCGAAGGTCAGCCCTCAGATCCTGCTACGACTACGTCCTCGGATTGCGTGGGCGGATGAAGGACGTAGTTGGCGGGTATTCCGTCCCTTTCGCTGTTTCGCGGCTTTGCCGCGAAACCTCGCGCCACTTTGGGGATGGATGGGGGACTTGGCTGTTGCCGCCTTTTCGGAGCTCTTCTTTATTCCTTATGCTGGATGAAAAGCCCCTTGTTTTTGCAGGGGTGCATACTCGACTTATATGTGCATAGAATCTCGTATAGTGCGAGTAAGATATTGCGCTGTCCGTTTTGTGTTTAGCAGAGATGTAGTTTGCATAATCCGACATAATCCTCGCTGCATTTAAATAAAGTTGCACGTAAATGGCGTAGATATGTCTGAGCTGGTGTTCTGTACGCTGAGCGGACAAAAACGACCGTTCACCGTTCCGCTATTTTCAAAATGAATAAAATGAGCGATAAAGAGAATATAAACCTTAATAAACTCGCGTATCGCACGGACGCGGGTTATTAATGGGTTGTAGGCCTTTTACAGAAAGGATTCCAGCAATGTCTAAGCCTCTTGGCAAGCCCGATCGTATTGTCGTCGCCCTTGGCGGCAACGCCCTCGGCAACAACCCCGTCGAGCAGATCGAGGCCGTGAGCAACACCGCCCACGCTCTCCTTGGTCTCATCGAGCAGGGTAACGAGATCATCATCACCCACGGCAACGGCCCGCAGGTCGGCATGATCCAGAACGCCTTCGCCGCTGCCCACGATGCCATCGGTACCCCCGAGATGCCGCTGCCCGAGTGCGGCGCCATGTCCCAGGGCTACATTGGTTATCACCTGCAGCAGGGCATCGGCCGCGAGATGCACAAGCGCTATAAGCGTTGGCACGCCGCCACCGTCGTCACCCAGATCGAGTGCGACCCGGATGATCCCGCGTTCAAGAACCCGACCAAGCCGATCGGCCCCTTCTACACCGAGGAGCAGGCCAAGGAGTTCATGGCCGAGGATCCCTCCAAGGTCTTCGTCGAGGATTCCGGCCGCGGCTGGCGTCGCGTCGTCGCTTCCCCCGATCCCAAGAAGATCGTCGAGGCTGACTCCATCCTCAACCTGCTCGACAACGAGTTCATCGTCATCGCCTGCGGTGGCGGCGGCATCCCCGTCGTCCGCGACTACGAGAACAAGGGCTGCTACAAGGGCGTTCCCGCCGTCATCGACAAGGACCTGGGCGGCGAGCTGCTGGCCGAGGACTGCGACGCCGACGTTCTGTTCCTGCTGACCGCCGTTGAGCATGTCGCCATCAACTTTGGCAAGCCCAACCAGGAGGAGCTCGAGGACCTCACCGCCGACGAGGCCGAGCGCCTGGCCGACGAGGGCCAGTTCGGCAAGGGTTCCATGGAGCCCAAGGTTCGCGCTGCCATCAAGTTCGCGCGTTCTCGCAAGGGCCGCACCTGCATCATCGGCGCTCTAGACAAGGCCGCCGAGACCATGGCCGGCCTCTCCGGTACCCGCATCCACGAGTAGTCTCTACTCTGTTGACTCTCTCGTGGGCGCCAGGCAAAGCGCCCACAAACTAGCCTCTCTTCATGAGCCCCGCAGTCCGCTCCGGCTGCGGGGCTTTTGTTTCAACCCGGCACTTAGGGACGTTCCTTTCCTGCCGGCAGTCTAGGGCTGGTCATTGGGGACAGACTTAAATGCGTGGCACCGATCAACTGCGGAAAGCGCATCCCACAATGAGTGTCCAAAGCGGGGCACAGTTTCCCAGGTACTCATTTAAGTCTGTCCCCAATGAGTGTCCTGTCCCCAATGAGTGCCCAATGACTAGTAGTAGGCCCACATGGCTTCGACTTCGTTGAGGACCTCTACGACGCCCCAGCGGCGGGCGCTGCGGCTGGCCGAGTTGGGGTCGTAGACGCCAATCTGGTTGGCATCGTCGATGCCGTAGAGCACGATGTAGTGGCCTACGTTGGTAAACGTACCGGGGCGCACTGCGGCGATGACGGGCGCACCCGAGCGAAGTGCTTGGGTAATCGATTCGCGATCGTTATAGAGCTGTGTTCCGTTGAGCCCCAGCTGCCACGCACCGCCTGTCATAAACGACCACTCGGTGGCACCAGTGGGGGCGTAGTTGCCGGCTTCGGCCAGTGCGCATATATCGACCGGTGTCTTATCGGTGTGGCCGGTCTTAAAGATATAGACCATGGTGAGGCAAGTGGGACCGCAAGCGTTTTCGCGAATAGTGCCACCGGCATAGGGCAGCTCCGACCATGCGGGGTCAATTTGGTAGATGTGGGGCATGGTGCCGGCCTGCCATTGCGAGCGTGGGGTCGAGAACGCAAATGAGTAACCGGGCGCGACGGGAGCTTTAAGCAGCTTGTCCTCGGCAGTGGGCTCAAGACCAGCTGATCCGTGGGAGATACAGGATCCCAAAAACACAAAGACGAGGCAGGCGGCGATGGAGCAAAGCGCAAGGCGTAGGCGGCGGGCCGGAAGCGCGTGGCTTGTGGTGTGCGACGCGGGGTGAGGGGCGGAATTGCCGCGATCGCGGTGAGGTCGCGAAAAGGAGCGCTTGACGTAGTAGTCGGTCTTATGCCGATCGTAGCGGCGTGGCTGCGATGTGTCGGTCTGGCGTTGGCGTGTGCTCGTACTCACGCGGTCTGACTGCTGCACGGTACGGCTTTGTTGCCGCGAAGAAGCCCCGAGCTGCTCTTGGGGGCGCTGCGGGTTGTCGTTGTCGGAGGTGCTTCTGGGCGTTGGCGTGGTGCGGCCGGCAAGGCGCACGCTTTGTGGCCGTTGGTCGCCGTCATTGTATCCGTATGCCATTCGAATCACCTTGCCTCATGTGTAACTTGTCTATCCTACATAAAATGATGCACGACACATGGGTATGTGCGCCAAAAGCCTGACAAATGGTATGAACGTTGCCGCGCCGCGCGCCAAGTGTCACGGCAACAGGTATTCAAAAGCAGACAAGATGAAAGCGTCCAAGACGAATGACGTCTCCCGCCGTTCGTCCCAAAAACGGTGCCGCTCGTTTTGCAGTTCTGCCTTCGGTCGAGCTGCGAGCGGCGCTGCTGCGCCAAGGCCGTATCTTAAAGCCATGGAAAAAAGCGCGCGGCAAAACGGACCGCGCAAGGGGTGACGCCAAGGGGCGTCAAAAAGGAAAGGAGGGGAACAATGGCGGACAAGAATGCAGAAGTTGCAGTCGAGGATAACGGCGGCATGAAGAAAACGCTCTCGCTCTGGAACTTCTTCACCATCGGCTTCGGTGCCATCATCGGTACCGGTTGGGTTCTGCAGGTCGGCGACTGGATGGTCGTGGGCGGCGGTCCCGTTCCCGCTATGATCGCATTCCTCTTGGGTGCAATCTTCCTCGTGCCCGTCGGAGCTGTTTTCGGTGAGCTCACGGCTGCTATCCCCATCTCGGGCGGCATCGTCGAGTATGTCGATCGTAGCTTTGGCCGTACGCTGAGCTACATCACCGGATGGCTTTTGGCCCTGGGCAACGGCATCCTGTGCCCGTGGGAGGCCATCGCCATTTCGACCCTTGTGTCCGAGATGTTCGGCAGCCTGCCCGGCCTTGAGTGGCTGCGCGCCGTCAAGCTCTACACCATCCTGGGGGCCGACGTTTACCTGTTCCCGACGCTGATCGCGCTCGGCTTTGCAGTCTACGTCATCTTCCTCAACTTCCGCGGTGCCAGCTCGGCTGCCAAGCTCCAGGCCTTCCTGACCAAGGCTCTGCTCTGCGGCATGCTGCTCGCCATGGGCGTCTCGCTGTTCACCGGCTCGCCGGACAATGCCATGCCCGTATTCTCCCAGGTCACCGGCGCTGGCGGCGGCAAGGCCGCTACCGAGAGCTCCAGCCTGTTTGCCGGCATCGTGTCGGTCCTGGTTCTGACCCCGTTCTTCTACGCCGGTTTCGACACCATTCCCCAGCAGGCTGAGGAAGCAGCCGAGGGCCTCAACTGGAACAAGTTCGGCAAGATCATCTCCCTGGCTCTGCTGGCCGCCGGCGGCTTCTACATGGTCTGCATCTACTCGTTCGGCACCATCCTCGACTGGCATGAGTTCGTTAAGAGCCCGGTTCCCGCGCTTGCCTGCCTCAAGGGCATCAACATGCTTCTGTACCTGGCCATGCTCGTCATCGCCACGCTTGGACCCATGGGCCCGATGAACTCCTTCTACGGCGCCACGAGCCGCATCATGCTCGCCATGGGCCGCAAGGGCCAGCTGCCCGAGCAGTTCGCCGAGGTCGACCCCAAGTCCGGCGCTCCCAAGCTCGCCTGCGTCGTTCTGGGCGTCATCACCGTCGTCGGTCCGTTCCTGGGCAAGAACATGCTCATCCCTCTGACCAACGTGTCGGCTCTCGCCTTCATCTTCTCCTGCGGCATGGTCGCCCTCGCATGCCTGCGTATGCGCTTCACCGAGCCCGACCTGCCTCGTCCCTACGAGGTGCCCGGCGGCAAGTTTGGCATCGGCCTCGCTATCGCCGCCTGCGCCATCATCATCGGCCTGCTCGTGATTCCGTTCTCTCCTGCCTCCCTCAACATGGTGGAGTGGAGCATCGTGATCGGCTGGCTGGCCGTCGGCCTGGCTCTCATGGCCTTCACCAATTCCCGCAAAAAGTAACGCCGAGCCGGGGCGGATCAGGTGCGCGGGCCCCTCTCTTCCGCGCACCGAACCCGGCACCACTTGGGTAGCTTTGTGAGGCCTTAACCCAACACGGCCTCGCCCACTATATGGATCCATAAGGAGGAACCATGTCCACTAAGTATGCAATCGTTGGCGGTAAGCTCATCGACGGTACCGGTGCCGAGCCGGTCGAGAACTCCCTCGTTCTCGTCGACGACAACGGCAAGATCGAGTACGCCGGTGCTATGCAGGACCTTCCCGAGGGCGTTGAGGTTATCGACGCCGCCGGCAAGACCGTCCTTCCCGGCCTGATCGACACCCACCTGCACTTCTCGGGCAACTTGACCGACGATGACACCGACTGGGTCATGCAGCCGCTCCTCGAGAAGCAGGCCGTCGCCGTCAAGCAGGCCTACGACTGCCTCACCCACGGCCTCACCACCGTCTGCGAGATCGGTCGCTTTGGTATCCAGATCCGTGACTGCATCGACAAGGGCGTCTTCAAGGGCCCGCGCGTTCTGGCCACCGGCCTTGGCTTCTGCCGCGTTGCCGGCCACGGCGACTCCCACCACTGCAGCCAGGAGCTCAACAAGGAATCGCACCCCTGGGGCGATCAGGTCGACGGTCCTTGGGATCTGCGCAAGGCCGTCCGCCGTCGCCTGCGCGAGAACCCCGATGCCATCAAGATCTGGGCTACCGGTGGCGGCATCTGGCGCTGGGACTCCGGCCGCGACCAGCACTACTGCTCCGAGGAGATTCAGGCCGTGGTCGAAGAGGCAAAGATGGTCGGCATCCCCGTGTGGAGCCACTGCTACAACAACCACGCCGCTGCCTACGATTCCGTTCGCTTTGGCTGCGAGCAGCTGATTCACGGCTTCGATATCGATGAGCGCACCATGGACCTCATGGCCGAGCAGGGCACCTTCTTCACTCCGACGATCGCCTTCCTGCCCACCTGGTACGCCACCTATCCGCCCGTCTACGTTCCCGAGCTGCACGACAAGTACGAGGGCACTCTGGTCGAGAAGGAGCTGCAGCGCAACTACGACTGCCTGCGCGAGGCCAAGAAGCGCGGCGTCGTCATGACGATCGGCTCCGACTCCTTCTCCTTCGTCACCCCGTACGGCACTTGCTCCATCGAGGAGATGTACGAGTTCGTCGACAAGATCGGCTTCACTCCGGTCGAGACCATCACCTGCGCCACCCTCAACGGTGCCAAGATGTGCCACATCGAGGACGAGACCGGTTCCATCGAGGCCGGCAAGTGCGCCGACCTGCTGGTCGTCAACGGTGACGTCGCCGCCGACATCCACGTGCTCAACACCGACAACATGGACGTCATCATGAAGGACGGCTGGATTGTCGAGGGCGGCACCTTCGGCGAGGCAAACAAGTACAGCGCCTAAGCTACCGTTCATCGATGGCTTGATGTAAAACACAGTATTTGATTGCATAATGCAATGGAGAGGGTCGCTTGCGGCCCTCTTTATTGCTATGGGGTGCGTCGGTAAGAAGGAGATGACGGTGGATCTCAATAGGCTGATTCTGGGCAAGAGCTACAACTCTACCAAGGTCTTTCGTACCGCTCAGCATGTGGTTCAAGCCATCTTGCTCGGTATTGTCGTTCCGCTGCTTATCCTGCTGCTCATCTGGGATCTAACCGATAATCCCAATCCCGTTCCGGCCGTTGTCGTCATTGCCGGCTTGGTCATGCTGTGCTTCTTCTTCTCGTACGTCTTTGTCGTTCCCGACGACCTCACATCGAGCGCAACCGACCGCACGCTCGCCATCGCTTCAAAAATATTCGCCTACACGTCGCGCGGCCTTACGCCCGAAGCTGCCCTGGGCGCCTCTAAGATCATCCTGTCCGAAACTATCGCCTCTGCCATCTGCTTTACCGACGGCAAGCAGGTGTTGGCAAGCTGGGGCGAGGACTCGGCAAAATGCCCCGCGGGCACCCCGGTGGTGCTGCGGACTACGCTCAACGTGATCAACAGCGGTGAGCAAAGCGTGTTCTCGCGCGATGCCTCGACCGAGACAGGTGGCTACTTTCCGCGCCTGCGCGCCGGTATTGTCGCACCGCTTACCGTGCGCGGGCATTGCGTGGGCACGCTCGAGCTGTATTATCCCCGTCTGAGCAGCATCGATATGCGCCAGACGGCGCTTGCCTCGGGCTTTGCCGACCTCATTTCCACGCAGCTTGCGAGCTTTGAGCTCGAGCGCCAGGACGAGCTTACGGCCCGCGTGGAGCTGCGCGCCTTGCAATCGCAGGTCGATCCTCATTTTCTGTTTAACACCATCAGCACCATCGTGTCGCTCGTTCGAACCGAGCCCGACAAGGCGCGATCGCTGCTGATCGACTTCTCCAACTACTACCGTCAGACGCTTTCTGATTCCGATACCCTCACAACGCTCGAGCACGAGGTGGAACAGGGTACTCGCTATATCAATCTTATGCAGGCTCGTTATGGCGACGGCCGTCTGCGCGTCTCGGTCGATATCGACTTTGAGGTGCGCGATTGCATGGTGCCGCCGTTTATCTTGCAGCCGTTGCTCGAAAACTGCATCAAGCACGCGCAGCGCGAGACCGAGCCGCTTTCTATTCATGTTAGGGCTTTCGAGACCGATGACGGTTTGGAGATCATCGTCGAGGACGACGGCATCGGTATGAGCGAAGAAGTCTGCGCGCATCTGTTTGAGCAACATCGCCTGGAGGAGCCCGAGAGCATTACCGCCGACGGCTCCGTCAAGCGAGGTTGCGGCCTGGCGCTCTTCAACGTGCTTCAGCGCATCCATTTCTTTTACGGAGAAGATTCCGGCATGCGCGTGAAGTCCCAGGAGGGCGTGGGAACGCAGGTCATCGTCGAGCTGAACGGCGAGCCGCATGAGCCGGCGCCGTTGACGGCGTAGCACGCGGTTGGATTGAGAGAAAAAGAGGGGAAGCACATATGTCCGAAGGCTGGAACATCTTGGTGGTTGATGACGAACCTCCCATTAGGGCTGAGCTACGCTATCTGTTGGAAAAGGATACGCGTGTGGGCCAGATTGCCGAGGCGGGCAATGTCACCGAGGCCGTGGAGTCGATTCTCTCGAACAAGCCCAACGTGTTGTTTTTGGACATCACGATGCCCGGCCGCTCGGGAATTGAGCTTGCCGAGACGCTGCAGAACCTAAAGACGCCGCCGGTGGTTGTGTTTGTGACGGCGTTTGCCGAGTTTGCCGCCGATGCGTATAACCTCGATGCGGTCGACTATGTCGTCAAGCCGGTCGAGGACGCACGCCTGTCAAAGGCACTCGACAAGATCGAGGCAGCCTTGGGTGCCCGTCGTGTTATCCACGCTCCGCGCCAGCCTTTGCGTCTGACGGTGGACCGCGGGGGCAAAAGGGTGTTCATTCCCGCCGCAGACGTCTGCTACTTTGAGGCGCGCGCCGATTTTTGCAACGCCATCTGCGCCGAGGGAACGTACCTGATCAATGAGTCGATCTCTTCGCTCGAGCGTCGCTTGGTCTCCGAGGGCTTTATTCGCGTTCATCGCAGCTATCTGGTCAATTTGGAAGACGTGCACAATGTCGAGATCGGTTCCACGGGTCTTATGGAGCTCAGACTCGATCGCGTAACCTCGACGGTGCCCGTGTCCCGCCGTCGCGCTGCCGAGGTTAAAGCACACTTGGGGCTTGCGTAGACGGTCTGCGTGCCGTCGTTTACCATCGCAGGTTTGGCATGGGCGCGCGGTGGGCATAATGGGTGGCATCGAATGAAATCGAAAGGATCATTATGCCCGCGCTTATCACCCATCATCTGTTTGGCGAGGAAAGCATCGACCGTCTTCCACAGGGCGTCATCACGTCCGATGAAGAGCGCATTGCCTTTATCTTGGGCAACCAAGGCCCCGACCCGTTTTTCTTTCACATTCTGACACCGCGTGTTTCCGACTGCACGCTGCTGGCGCAGGTCATGCATCGGTCGCGCATGTCTCGTCAGTTTGCGTGCCTGCGCGACGGCGTGTCGCATCTGCTGCCGCGCGACGCCAGCTTGGGTCGTGCCTTTGCGCTGGGCCTGCTGTCTCATTACGTGCTCGACCGCAACGCTCATCCCTTTGTCTATGAGCAGCAGTTTGGCATTGTCGAGTCCGATTCAGAGCTTGAGGATTCGAGCAGTCAGGTCCATGCCGTGATCGAGAGCGACCTGGATGTGCTGATGCTGCAGCTTAAACGCGATGGCGCTACGGTTGACGATTACCCGCCGGCGGGCGAGATCGTCACCACTGATCGCATCAATCGCGTGGCCGGCGTGCTGATGAGCTATGTTGCCGGACGCGTGTACGGCATTGACATTCCGGCGGGGGAGTACGGTGCTGCCGTTGCCAATATGCAGCGACTTTACCGCGCGATTGAGCCGGCCGGCTCCGCAAAGACGCGCGCGATCTCGCTGGTTGAGGGCTTGGTGCACGATTACTCGCTGCTCGACGGCCTTGCTCATCGCGTGACGACGGAGTTGCCCGAGCGCACCGGTAACCTGGGCCATCTGACATGGAAGAATCCCTTTACCGACGAGGTCTCGAACGAGAGTTTCCCCGAGGTCTTTGATCGCGCGCTGGGCGATTACGAGTGCACGGTCGCACGTTTTATCGAGACCGGTGACATGGATGCCGTGACCAGTCACGTCAACTACAGCGGTCGCGTGCTCAATGCCGATGAGGAGTTCGACCGCGAGGAATAGGGCCCGTGCGTGCCCCTTTGCCGAATCCTTACCGGCGGTTCTGGACAATTGGGGTACGATGAACTAACTGCATATCGGGCGAATACGAAGGGTCCCTGTCCATGAAATACACCAAGCTCGAGCGTAACTGGGTTATGTATGATGTGGGCAATTCGGCCCTCGTGCTGCTCAATACCTCGGTGGTGCCCATTTACTTTAACGCCATCAATACCGGCGCTTCCTCGGCCGACCTGGTGGTCGCCTGGGGCAATGCACAGACGATCGCCTCGCTGGTCATCGCCATGCTCATGCCCATTCTGGGCGCACTTGCCGACTACGCTGGCAACAAAATCAAGTTCTTCTTGGGCTTTTTCCTCACGGGCCTGGTGCTTTGCCTGGCGCAGGCTATCCCAATGTCCGCCATGGCATTTTTGACCGTGTACGTGCTGTGCACCATCGGCCTTAACTCTTCTATGACGTTCTACGACGCCATGCTGCCCGACATTACCACCGACGAGCGCATGGACGCCGTGTCCAGCTCGGGTTATGCCTGGGGCTACATCGGTTCCACCGTGCCGTTCGTCATCTGCCTGGCGCTCATCATGGGTGGCCCCGCTCTTGGTGTCCCCACCATGCTGGCAACGCGTCTGTCGTTTATCATCACTGGTGCCTGGTGGCTCATCTTTACCCTGCCGCTCATTCGCACCTATAAGCAAAAGTACGGTCGCGAGCGCGGTCCCGAGGACACCATCGGCCACATCGTGGGCGGTGTGTTCTCCGAGGTCGGACACACCATGCGCGAGATCGCCCACAACAAGACCGTGCTGGTCTACATGATCGCGTTCTTCTTCTATATCGACGGTGTGCACACGGTCATTTCCATGGCAACCAGCTACGGATCGGCCTTGGGCATCGATTCGACGCAGCTGGTGCTGGCGCTGCTCGTTACGCAGTTCGTGGCCTTTCCGTCCGCCATCATCTATGGCAAGCTCGCCGGACGCGTGGGCACGCT
This sequence comes from uncultured bacterium, assembly GCA_905215825.1. Taxonomy (GTDB): domain Bacteria; phylum Actinomycetota; class Coriobacteriia; order Coriobacteriales; family Coriobacteriaceae; genus Collinsella. The sequence goes on along the minus strand of CAJMRO010000023.1, from coordinate 7,220 downwards.
CAACATGATCCTGGTGGCGGTCGCCGCCTACATGGGCATTGTGCTGTTCGCCGCGTTCTTCCTAAAGACCGCCTTTGAATTCTGGGTGCTTGCCATTATGGTCGGCCTGTTCCAGGGCGGCGTGCAGGCGCTCAGCCGTAGCTACTTTGGCCGCATTATCCCCAAGGAAAAGTCCAACGAGTACTATGGCTTCTTTGACATCTTTGGTCGTTATGCAAGCGTTATGGGCACCTTCCTGGTGTCGGTCGTCACCTCGCTGACCGGCAACCCGTCGCTGGGCGTCCTTTCCATTGGCGTGCTGCTGATTGTTGGCTTTATGCTGCTGGTCCGCCTGTCCCGCATGACTCGGGCGGCAGAGCATGCCGCATAGGAGCGAGCGGCTATTGTGCCTGTCCACGGTACTCTTTTGGGGTTATCCGCAATAAACATTGCGACTTGCGAGCAATGATTTGCCCAAGTGGGTATGATGGAATCAGCTAGGTCGCGGGGCGTCGCCTGTGTTTGGCGGCGTCCCGTTTTTGTGTTGCAGGGAGGGTAAGGCATGAACGCCACAGTCGTGATTCCAACGTATTGGGCGGGCGATGACGCTTGCGCAAACGCCCCTGGCACCTATGACCATTCGACGCGACTCAACGCCGACAATCCCGAACTCGACCGCTGTCTGGCCTCGCTTGAGCAGGTACGTGACATCCCGCGCATCATCCTTTTGGTGGTCTGTCCCGTTTCTGCCACAGCCGATGTGTCGCTGCGCGTGCACGAGATTGTCGACGCGCATCCCACGCTCAAGGTCACCGTTGTCACCAACACCCAGGCCTCGCGCATCGCAGACCGGGTTGCTCAGATCGCGCCCAAGGGTTCGGGCGAGTGCGTGAGCCTGCGAGGCTACGGTGCCATCCGCAACATGGGGCTAGCCTGTGCCGCTGTGCTGGGGCATGACGCGGTTATCTTTTTGGATGACGATGAGACTGTCATCGACGCCGACTTTATGAAGCGCGCGACCTATGCGTTGGGGCAGCAGACGCGTCAGGGCTTGCCGATCTTGGTCAAGAGCGGCTATTTCTACGATCGCGACGGCTCGCCGCTGGCTCCCACGGACAAGGCGGGCATCTGCCATCGTTGGTGGACCAAGCGCATCGAGTTCAACCGTTGGATGAAAAAGGCGCTCTCGGGCACCCGCATCTCGCGCTCCAACTACGTGTGCGGCGGCCTGATGGCCCTGCACGCCCGCGCCTTTACGCGTGTAGCCTTTGACCCGTTTATCACCCGCGGCGAGGACTTGGATTACCTCTTTAACATGCGCATGTTTGGCTACGACGTGTGGTTCGATAACGAGTGGACCGTGCGCCATCTGCCTCCGGAGTCCGAAAAGCGCTCACCGCGCTTTATGCAGGATGTATACCGTTGGTACTACGAACGGGCCAAGTTGACATTCGCCGCGCATCAAAAGGAGCTCATTCCCGTTACGGCGGCATCGCTCATGCCCTACCCGGGCCCGTGGATTTCGCGCGAGCTCGACGACCGCGTGCGCAAGACCGCTATGGTCCGCAGCGTGTTTACCCGCGAGCATGAGGGCTACCTGCGCATTTGGCGCCATGGTATCGGCGAGGCAAAGGCCTATGCGCGCCAAAACGCTGCAAGCTACCTGCGTTTCCAGAGCTTTTGGCCCAAGATCATGGACGGGCTTTGGCGTGACGCACAACTGATCAGTATCCTGGAGGGGGCCGAATGATCGACCGCCGCGCCCAGCGCGATAGTTCAATATCAATCTTTCGCATCATTGCCGTTGCCTGCGCCATTTGCGTGCTGGTGTACTTTATTTTTGCCTTGGTGACCGGTATCGAGCCGATCGCCACGGTGATTGCCTGCGCGCTGCTGTGCATCTTTCTGTGCATCTTTATCTTTTTGACGCTCAATCCCGATTCGGTGCGCTCCCAGTACACCGAGGAGACGCTCTCGGTGGCCTCGGCCATGCTCGAGGACATTAAGGGCGGTCTGACGCAGGAGTCGGCGCGTTTGGTGTGCCGGCGCATTTTGCCCGAGACGCGCGCCATGACGGTGGCCATCACCGACGAGGGCAACGTGCTTGCCTGCGCGGGAGAGTTTGAGGAAAAACTACTGCCAGATTCTCCCATCCACACGCTTGCCACGCGCTACGTTATCGAACATGGCATCGTGCAGTCGTTCAACCGTATGGTGGATGTCGTGGGCTCGGACGGCTCGCACAACCAAGTCCCCGCCGGCATTATCGCCCCCATCAAGGTGGGCGATCGTACCGTCGGCACGCTCAAGTTCTACTACAAGACCCCGCGCGCCGTCGACCGTACCCAGTACGCGCTTGCCTCGGGCTTTGCCGAGATCTTGTCCACGCAGCTCGCCATCCACGAGCTCGAGGTGCAAAAGGAACTCACGGCGCGCGCCGAGGTGCGTGCGCTGCAGGCGCAGATTAACCCGCACTTCCTGTTCAACACGCTGAACACCATTGCATCGTTTACGCGCACCGACCCGCTGCGGGCCCGCGAACTGCTTCGTGAGTTCTCATCGTTCTATCGTGCCACACTCGACAACTCGGGATCGCTTATTCCGGTCTCGCACGAGGTCGCACAGACCAAGCGCTACCTTACCTTTGAGAAGGCCCGCTTTGGCGAGGACCGCGTGCTTGCGACATTCGATGTGTCCGAGGACGTGGAAGATACGCTGGTGCCGGCGTTCGTGATCCAGCCGATTGTCGAGAACGCCGTACGTCATGGTATGGGCGATGACGACGCCCTGAGGATCGACGTGACCGTTCACCAAGACGGCGAGGATGCAATCTTGATTGCCGTGGCCGATAATGGCGTGGGCATGGATGAGGGCACCGCCGCCAGACTGTTTGACGAGCGCTCTGCCCGTCCCGACGCCAGCTCTCCCCAGGGTGGCGGCGCCGGTGTGGCCATGCACAATATTTCGGAGCGCATCCATCGCTTTTATGGGCCGCACTCCTATACGCGTGTCGAATCGGCGCCGGGCAAGGGCACCAAAGTGCTCCTTCATCTTGATTTGTCAGAGAGCATCTTTGACATTCAAGAGTAAAATAAAAGGCTACGGGCTCAACGTCATGCGACGGATGCCCGGCGTAGTTAGTTGACGAAAGGTTTTATCCCTATGCTGCGTGCGATGATTGTGGATGATGAGGCGCCGGCTCGCTCGGAGCTTCGCTTCCTGCTCGAGCAAACGGGCAAGATCGGCACGATCACGGAGGCGTCGAGCGTCCGCTCCGCCATCGAGATGCTTATGGAAAGTCGCGTGGATGTCGTGTTTCTCGATATCTCGATGCCCGGTGCCTCGGGCCTGCAACTTGCCGAGGCGCTGCATAAGCTCAAAAATCCGCCGGCGATCGTGTTTGTGACTGCGTATAGTGACCATGCGGTCGAGGCATTCGACGTGGATGCCGTCGATTATCTGATGAAGCCGGTCGAGGAAGCTCGCTTGGATCGCGCGATCGAGAAGGTCATGCAACGCGCCAAGCCGGTTACGGACAGCAAGGTGACCATCGAGCGTATCCCGGTGGAAAAGGGCGGCCGCAAGGTGCTCATTCCCGTGGACGACATTCGCTTTATCATGGCCAAGGACGATTACTCCTGCATCTATACCGTCGATGATCGCTTTTTGTCGACAACCTCGCTGGCGCAGTTTGAGGCCAAGCTCTGCGACTTTGGCTTCTTCCGTGTTCACCGCCGCTATATCGTCAACTTGGCGTGCGTCACGGATGTCGAGACGGTGCCCTCGGGTGCCATCCAGCTGGGCATTACGGGCGTCGACGAACGCGTGCCGGTTTCGCGCCGCCGCGTCGTGCCGCTCAAGAAGGTCCTGAGTCTCTAGCACACTGGCCCCGCAGCCCTGTAGACCCATCGTCTGCGGAGCCGTGGGGCCTTTTTTGTATGTATCTGCCGAATCGTTTTTTTTGCGGAAGGGATCCCATGAACAGCGCAAGCGCCAAGCGCATCGACATCATCTCGGACACCCACGGCTATTTATCGCCTGCGCTCCTGGATGAGCTTGAGGGCGCAGACCTGATCATCCACGCCGGCGACCTCACGTCAGAGATGGACTACGAGCACCTATGCACCATCGCCCCCGTGCGGGCCGTACTGGGCAACAACGATTACTACCGCGACTACGGCCCCGATGTAGACCGTCTTGCGCTTTTTACCTACGAAGGCCTCAAATTCGCCGTAGCCCACTACCGCGAAGACCTTCCGGTGGGATCCGTAGACGTAGCCATCAACGGCCACACCCACGTAACCAAAGAAGCCCAAGTGGGCCGTTGCTTAGTCCTCAACCCGGGCAGCGCCAGCTACCCCAGAGGCACCCGAGGCCCCACCATGGCCAGAATGCTCGTAAAAGACGGCAAGATCATAAGCACCAAATTTATTGACCTAGAGTAACCACAACAAAAACGGGGGATGCAGATGCGTCTCCCGTTTCCATTTGAGCCAATGGCCGAGCTTCAACAAGAACCTTAGACAACCCCGCCCCGGAGACCCTCCCGGAGGGACCGAAAAATTTTTTCAAAAAAGTTGTTGCGCGGCGGACAGACTTCTGTGTATACTAATCCCCGCAGCGCACGCGAGCGGAAACAAACGCGAACGTCTGCCTGGGGAGTTAGCTCAGTTTGGTTAGAGCGCCGGCCTGTCACGTCGGAGGTCGCGGGTTCGAGCCCCGTACTTCCCGCCAACGCAATTAAAGCCACGTCTTCGGACGTGGCTTTTTGCGTTTGATGCACTTTGTTTCGATAGAACGATTGCCCTGGTGCATCTTCGCCCAGAATCCCCGCGCCTTCGGGAACGCAAGTAAAATCTAATAAGTATATCTGTCTGAACAACAGCTTTGTTGCGCAACACCTGCTCAACGAGGCAGGGGGTTAGGTTATACTAAATTGCACTGTGCGCCGCATCTGATGCATTTCGCTCCAAGCGCGGCACTCAGTGGATATCCGATTTACCATTTGGATGTCCTGGCGGTCATTTAGCGTCTCGACACAAGCTCGGCCCCGGAGCTCGTTCGAGCTGTTCGTATTCCTTGAAAGGGGAAAAATGGACATATCGAGGAAGACTGATTACGCCCTTCGTATGCTGGCGATGCTTGCCGAGGATCCGGAGCGTTTGCTTTCTGTTCGCACCGCTGCCGAAGAGGTCAATGTCCCGTATTCGTTTGCCCGCTCGATTCAGCACGGTTTGGTCCAGGCCGGTATTGTGGAGAGCCTGCGTGGCGTCCACGGTGGCATGCGTCTCAAGGTCAGTCCGGACGACGTCACTATCCGCCAGGTCGTCGAGGCCGTTCAGGGCCCTATGGTTATGAACGACTGCACCGCCCCCGATGGTGACTGTGCGCGCATGGGCGCGTGCTGCTATCATCCCCTGTGGGCCGGAGCCCAGGCGTTGATGCGCGACTACCTCGATTCCGTTTCGCTCGGCGATATCGTCGCCCATCGCCAGTTCCCGGCCGTCGATCCCAAGTTCGCCGATCGCGATGCGTTTCCCGAGTACGCTGCCTGCGCGTACGCTTGCCGGGAGGAATAGCGCCGCATAAGGAGCATAGCCATGATTCAGGACCCCTTTCGTTCGATGATTCGTTCGGAAGGGGTCCTGCGTTATCGCGACCTTCCGTGGCGCCGAACGCGCGACCCGTATATCATCTGGCTCTCCGAGGTCATGCTGCAGCAGACGCAGGTGCCGCGCGTGGAGACGCGTATGCCGGCGTGGCTCGATCGCTTTCCGACTGTTCAGGCGCTCGCTCAGGCTGTCCCTTCCGATGTCTTGGATGCGTGGCAGGGGATGGGCTATAATCGCCGCGCCTTGGCGCTTCACAGGGCTGCACAGTGCGTTGTAGAGGACTGGGATGGGGAGTTTCCGCGCGAGACGCGTGACTTGGTCGCTCTGCCCGGCATTGGCCCGGCAACGGCGCAGGGCATCCGTTCGTTTGCATTCGATCTTCCGGGCGTGTATCTAGAGACCAATGTACGCACGGTCTTTTTGCATCATTTCTTTCCCGATGTGCCGGCCGTTCCCGATCGCGAACTGGTGCCGCTGATCCAAGCCGCCTGTCCGGCGGCCCCCGGTGCGGCGGCGGACGAGATCGCGCCCTTTGCCGCGCCTCAAGACGATGCCGACACGCCGCGCGCGTGGTATTACGCATTGCTGGATTATGGCGCGTATCTTAAGAAGACTCTGCCCAATCCGTCCAGGCGCTCGGCGGGCTATAGTCGTCAGTCCAAGTTCGAGGGCTCGCGTCGCCAAAAACGCGCGCATATCGTGCGCATGTTGCTGGCAGCGCGCGATGGCCAGCCGGCGGGGATTACGCTTGCTGATGCCGTGGTGGGCGTTAACGAAATGGAGACGGCAGCCGGTCGCGGGCCGGTCGAGTGCGACTTGATCGCGGGCATTCTAGCCGACCTGGAGCGTGAGGGCTTTTGCCGAGTCGAGGGCGATCGTTGGTTGAGTGTGTAGCCCGCTCAAATCTGAAGAACGGGATTGTAAGGTTTAGATTTTCGGCATGAGGGCATCCTAAAGACGAGGCCGCTCGAAGCCTACGGGCGGCATATGTTGAAGGGAAGTACACCTATGGATTTTGAGAACTCTCAGACCAAGAAGAACCTCGAGACCGCTTTTGCCGGTGAGTCCCAGGCACACACCAAGTATCGCTACTATGCATCCAAGGCCAAGAAGGATGGCTACGTTCAGATTTCGAATATCTTTGCCGAGACCGCAGGCAACGAGTCCGAGCACGCCAAGCTGTGGTTTAAGTATCTGCACGACGGCGCCGTCCCCGATACCCTGGACAATCTGCGCGATGCCGCCGCAGGAGAGAACTACGAGTGGACCACGATGTACGACGAGTTTGCCAAGACCGCCGAGGAGGAGGGCTTTGCCGAGATCGCCGAGAAGTTCCGTGGTGTCGCCGCCGTCGAGAAGGCCCACGAGGAGCGCTACAACAAACTCGTCGAGCGCATCGAGTCGGGCGAGGTGTTTGAGCGTGAGGGCGTGAAGGTATGGAAGTGCCTGAACTGCGGGCACCTGCACGTTGGTGCCGAGGCGCCTGAGGTGTGCCCGGTGTGTAACCACCCCAAGGCGTACTTTGAGGAGCAGGTGGTGAACTACTAGCGCTTGGCGCTGGCTGCTGCGGGGCGCAGGGCGGGGAAACACCTTTCCCTCTCGCTCACGGCTCCGCAGGTCGCGCGAGGC
>CAJMRO010000022.1:0-22004 GCA_905215825.1 uncultured bacterium | reverse complement strand
GCGAGAGCGGCGGTACACCCCGCTATGTCGCTTCGCCGGACATCAACACCGAGGACTTCTGCGCAGCGGTGGATTTCCTCTCCGTGCAGGAAAGCGTTGACCCGGAGCGTATCGGCATTATCGGTATCTGCGGTTGGGGCGGCATGGCAGTCAATGCGGCGGCCATCGACACCCGTATCAAAGCTACCGCGGCTATGACCATGTACGATATGACCCGCGTGACCGCAAACGGCTATTTTGACGCCGAGGATTCCGAGCAGGCGCGCTTTGAAAAGCGGAAAGCGCTGAACGCGCAGCGCACCGAGGACTATAAAAACGGCAGCAATGCGCTGGCGGGCGGCGTTGTCGATCCATTACCGGAGGATGCGCCGCAGTTTTTAGCGGACTATTACGCCTACTACAAAACTCCGCGAGGCTACCATCCCCGCAGCCTGAACTCCAACGGTGGCTGGAATGTGACGTCCTCGCTGTCGTTCCTGAATATGCCGATTTTGCAATACAGCAGCGAAATTCGCTCTGCGGTACTGCTGGTGCATGGCGAGAAGGCGCACTCCCGTTATTTCAGCGAAACCGCGTACGGCAAGCTGACCGGGGACAACAAGGAATTGCTCATTATCCCTGGTGCCAGCCATACCGACCTTTACGATCAGATGGACATCATTCCGTTTGGAAAGCTGAAGGCATTCTTTGAGGAGTATCTGAAATAAGGCGTGCCTTGATTTAATGCCAAGTCTCCAGCAACGATTCTTCTAAAGAGAGGGAGTAGCTGAAACGAGGCGATTGATTAACTCCATTCGTTTTGGTTACAAGAAAACATGCTGCGCGCCTGCAGCATGAAGGAGAGGGAATCCTATGAATATCGTTGTGTTGAGCGGCAGCCCGCGCAAGGGCGCCAATACTGACACCATGGTCGAGGCGTTTGCCGAGACTGCGCGCGAGGCCGGCCATACAGTCGAGGTCGTCCGCGTTGCCGGCAAGAAGATCGCCGGCTGCCTGGGGTGTCAGTACTGCTTTGCCCATGAGGGCGCCTGCGTGCAGAAGGACGACATGGCCGGTGTGGTCGAGGCACTGAAAGGCGCCGATATGGTTGTCTTCGCTTCGCCTATCTACTGGTTTGATATCACTGCGCAGGAGAAAGCCGCCATCGACCGCCTGTACGCCTTCGGTGCTACGGGCTTCCCATTCACCAAGACGGCCCTTTTGCTCGATAGCCACAGCGAAGGCGTCTATGATGCGGCGATCGCTATGTACAAGTCAACCTGCGCGTACTGCAAGTGGGAGGACCAAGGCATTATCACCATCAGCGGTATGACCGAGCGCGATAGCATGGCATCGTCACCCAAGTTGGAAGAGGTGCGAGAGCTCGCTCGCAAGCTCGCCTAAGGGCAAGAAGAACGCATGGCAATCGGTGTTGGTGGAAAATGCTTGCTATCCTTACCAAGAGGAATGCTGATTGCCATGCGTTGATGCTTCCGCGGACAATTCCGGCGTGCTAAAACGCCTTCTCGTTCAAGAATTCCCTGAACGCGGGAATGTCAAAGCCAACGAGACCACGCCCGCGCTCTCCAATGACGCCGTCCTCCAGGAGGCGGCGTTTGTATTGGCTTGCATAGTTGCTGGCGACGCCCATACGTTTGGCTATCTCCGAGACCCTGCTGGGGCCAGAATCGGGCAACATCGCGAGTAAAAACTCAATGTCTTTATCGGAAAGCTCCCGATAGGTAGTTTCGAGAATTCGATCGCGCAGCTCCATGTGGGCAAGCAGAGAACCCTGCTGTACATCAGGTGCACTGATTTTGGGCGAGTTCTCCGAAACATCCCATGTGCGATATCCGACGAGCTGCATCATATAGGGAAATCCGTCGACGGCCTTCACCGCATCCTCGAGCGCTTCTGGCGTGATTGAGCGGCCTCCGGCCTCAACGGTTTTGCGGAATGCGTTTGCAATTTCAACGTCAGTGATTCGTCCCAACTGATGATATTGGGAACGCCTGAGGAACGAGACGGAATCGTTGCGCAGCAACGCCGATACTTTGTAGGGCAGTCCTGCCATGAGTAGTGCAACTTTTTTACCTTCGCGTACAAAGTGCTGGTAAACAGAGGCAAATTGAAGCATTTCTTCGAGATCGACGGTGACTTCATCGATGGTGATGAGAAGTCCGATGTCATGTTTTTCGAGTTGCTTAAAGATGCCATTCATGCGCGTGCGCCAGTTGCCCTGAGCCTCTTGAGCATATGTCCAATCGATGCCCACTGGGCCAATTTGAACACCGTTTTTGCGCGCGTGAGGCTGTGAGAGGTAGCTATCTGCGGCTTCTTTGGTTCGCTCGATAATATCTTCGAGCATGCCTGGCATGGCGGAGACATTTGCTGCGATCCAGCCGTGTTCAAGCGCCGTTTCTGAAAGGAGCGAGAGAAGCGCCGTCTTGCCCGTTCCCCTTGCGCCAGTAAAAATGGTTGACAGGTTGGGATCTCCCGGGCCGTTGATAAAGCCACGGTTGATGTCACGCAGGATATGCTCGCGACCCGCTAGAAAGGGAGGGACGCTTCCGAACGTCGGGGTAAAGGGGTTCTTGCTGTACTCCATGGTAGCTCCTTTGCAAGTTTTGCTAATTTTTGCAAGTTTTGCTAACGACTGACCAAAGGGCATCGAAGCAGTGGCGCTGACATTTTTTACGCAGAAAAATAAGCAGAAATCAATTTATCTGCGTTAAAAAATAGTTGAGAAGAAAAACGACGAGTCCCGGGCGCAATGCCGTTGCGTTCCGGGCCTCGTCGCTTTGCGAAGTATCTAACGATCTCGTTGCCGTCGTCCTAGTCAAACAGGCTCGGCATGTCGTTTTCCTTCATGAGGGCACCGGCGGAGGGGAGGCTCTGTGCGGTGAACTTCTCGGCCGAGACACCGGCGCCAAGAATCTCCTCGGTTGTGCCGACGGTGGTGACCGAGCGGCCCTTCTTGGCCGTAAAGGCTTGGACGCCCTGCGTGTTGGTTGTCGTCTTGGTCTTGAGTAGCGACGTGTTGAAGTTCATCAGGCGATAGTCGCTCGAGACCAGCGCGATGTCGCGATCTTCCTCGAGCACCTGGGCATACAGCAGCTTGCTGCCGCCGTAGATGGCGTTCTTGAGGCGTTTGCGGTTGGTCTTGGTGACGTATCCAGAAAGCGCGACGCGCACCACGCGGCCGTTCTCAAAGACAAACAGCACGTCGGCCTTGTAGTCCTCGGGGTCGATGATCCAGATGACGCTCTCGTCGGGCTCCATCTCGAGGTCGGTGGGCAGATACGAGCCCAGCTGGGCCGACTTGGTATCCTCAAACGCCGCAACCTTGCACTTGTACACCTGGCTCTTGTTGGTAAAGACCAGCAACTCGTGGGTGTTGGAGGACGGGAACTCGATAAAGGGTTTGTCGCCGTCTTTGTACTTGAGCGTGGTCGCCTTCTTGAGCACGCGGTCCGTCATCTTCTTAAGGTAGCCATCGCGCGAGAGCATGATGGTGACCGGGTACTCCTCGACCTCGGGCTCCAAGCTTACCTCGATAACCTCATGGGGCTCGATCCTGCCCGTGCGGCGCGGCATCACGTACTTCTTGTTGACTGCGGCCAGCTCGTCGCTGATGACCTTCTTGATGTTGTCTTCGCTCGAGAGAATCTCCTCAAGCTCGGCAATCTCGCCCTCAAGCTTTGCAATGTCCTTGGTGCGGTTGAGGATGTACTCCTCGTTGATGTTGCGGAGCTTAAGTTCGGCAACAAACTCGGCCTGAGTCTCGTCGATGTCGAAACCCTTCATAAGATTGGGCACGACCTCGGCTTCGAGCTTGGTGCCGCGGATGATGGCGATGGCCTTGTCGATGTCGAGCAGGATTGCCTCGAGGCCGTGCAACAGGTGCAGGCGCTCGGACTTTTTGCCCAGGTCAAAGTTAATGCGGCGACGCGTGGACTCAATACGCCACTTGACCCACTCGTGCAGTATCTGGCGCACGCCCATAACACGGGGATAGCCGTCGACGAGCACGTTGAAGTTGCACGAGAACGAATCCTGCAGCGTGGTCGAGCGATAGAGCTTGGCCATGAGCTTGTCGGGGTCGACGCCGCGCTTAAGGTCGATAGCGATACGCAGACCCGAGAGGTCGGTCTCGTCGCGGATGTCAGCGATCTCCTTGACCTTGCCCTCTTTGGAGAGCTTGACGATGCGTTCGATGATGACATCGGTCTTGGTGGTGTAGGGGATCTCGTAGACCTCGATGATGCGCTCTTCGGGAATCCAGCGCCAGCGGGAGCGGATCTGGAAGCTGCCAAGGCCGGTCTCGATAATCTTTTCCATCTCCTCGCGGCGGTAGATAATTTCGCCGCCGGTCGAGAAGTCGGGCATGGGCATGTACTCGAGCAGGTCGCAGTCGGGATCCTGCAGGTAGTGCATGGTGGCGGTGCAGGCCTCGTTGAGGTTGAAACCGCAGATGTCGGACGCCATGGCGACGCCGATGCCCTTGTTGGCCGAGACGAGGATATTGGGGAACGTGGTGGGCAGCAGGCGCGGCTCCTTCATGGCGCCGTCGTAGCTGTCGACGAAGTCGACCGGGTCCTTGTCGATGTCCTTGAAGATCTCGGCGCTGATAGGGGAGAGCTTGGCCTCGGTGTAACGCGAGGCGGCGTAGCTCAGGTCGCCCGAATAGTACTTGCCAAAGTTGCCCTTCGACTCCACGAAGGGCGCAAGCAGCGCTTCGTTGCCCGTCGCCAGGCGCACCATCGTCTCGTAGATCGCGGCATCGCCGTGCGGGTTGAGCTTCATGGTCTGGCCCACGATGTTGGCGCTCTTCTGGCGCTCGCCCTTGAGCAGACCCATCTTGTACATGGTGTAGAGCAGCTTGCGGTGCGAGGGCTTAAAGCCGTCGATCTCGGGGAACGCACGCGAGACGTTGACGCTCATGGCGTAGGGCATGTAGTTGACCTCGAGCGTCTGCGTGATCGGCTGGTCGGTGACCTCGGAGTGCAGGCCGATGACGTTCTCGGCGTTGACCTGCTTTTTCTTTGGCTGGTTCTTCGTCTTCTTCTTTGCCACGATATCCTCTTGAACTTCTTATGGGCCGTCGTTATCGATGTGCTGCTATTGCAGGTCCAGCTGGTCCAGGTATTCCTTGCCGTGCTCGGAGATATGGCGCTTGCGGCCTGCCTCGTCGTTGCCCAGCAAAAGGTTGAACATGGTTTCCATCTTGGTGACGTCCTCGGGCTCCACCTTGATCAGGCGACGCGTCTCGGGGTTCATGGTGGTGAGCCACATCATGTCCGGATCGTTCTCACCAAGACCCTTGGAGCGGTTGATGGAACACTTCTGGTCGCCGATCTCCTTAAGGATGCCGTTCTTCTCGAGCTCGGTGTAGGCAAAGTAGGTCTTTTCTTTGCAGTTGATCTCGTAGAGCGGCGACTCGGCGATATATACGTAGCCCTCGTCGATAAGTGTGGGCACCAGGCGATAGAGCATGGTGAGCACGAGCGTGCGGATGTGATACCCGTCGACGTCGGCGTCCGTACAAATGATGACCTTGTTCCAGTTGAGGTTGTCCAGGTCAAAGGCGCCCAGGTTCTTGATGCGCTTGTCCTTGATCTCCACACCGCAGCCCAGCACGCGCATAAGGTCCATGATGATGTCGGACTTAAAGATGCGCGGATAATCCTCCTTCAGGCAGTTGAGGATCTTACCGCGGACGGGCATAACGCCCTGGAACTCGGCATCGCGCGAGGTGCGGATGGCACCTGCTGCCGAGTCGCCCTCTACGATGTAGATCTCGCGACGGTTCTTATCTTTGGAGCGGCAGTCGATGAACTTCTGCACGCGGTTGGCCATGTCGGTCTTCTGCTGCAGGTTGGTTTTGATGCTCTGGCGCGTCTTCTCGGCATTCTCGCGTGAACGCTTGTTGATGAGCACCTGCTCCATGATCTTGTTGGCGGCATCTTTGTTCTCGATCAGATAGGTCGAGAGGCGCTCCTTAAAGAATGCCGTCATGGCCTGCTGGATAAAGCGGTTATTGATGGCCTTCTTAGTCTGGTTTTCGTAGGACGTCTGGGTGGAGAAGCAGTTGGTCACCAGCACCAGACAGTCTTGGACATCCTGCCATTTGATGCCGCTCTCGTTTTTGTTGTACTTGCCCTGTTGCTTAATATAAGCATCGATGGCGCTGGTCAGAGCGCTACGGGCCGCCTTCTCGGGCGAGCCGCCGTTCTCGAGCCACGACGAGTTGTGGTAGTACTCCTGCATCATGAAGGTGCGCGAGAAGCACATGCATGCGGTGATTTTTACGTTGTAATCGGGCAGGTCTTCGCGATCGCGACCGCGGCGGTCGGCCTCGATAAAGAAGGGCTCGGTAAGGTAGTCGGTACCGACCTTCTCGAGCACGTAGTCCTCGATGCCCTTGGGATAGCAAAAGTCCTCTTCGGAAAACTCGCCATCGTCGCCTTCGATGCGCAGACGGAAGGTCACGTTGGCGTTGACCACGGCCTGGCGGCGCATGGTCTCGCGATACCAATCGTGGGGAATGCTGATGGAGGTAAAGACCTCAAGATCGGGGCGCCACTTGATGGTGGTGCCGGTGCGGTTCTCGTCGCTGGGCTCAATCTCAAGCGCTTTCTTTTTGGCGCCGACGACCTTGCCCTTCTTAAAGTGCAGGGAGTACTTGTTGCCGTCGCGCCAAACCGTGACGTCCATGTATTCGGAGGCGTACTGGGTCGCGCACGAGCCCAGGCCGTTGGTACCGAGCGAGAAGTCGTAGTCGCCGCCCTGGTTGTTGTTGTATTTGCCACCTGCGTAGAGCTCGCAAAAGACGAGCTCCCAGTTAAAGCGCTTCTCGGAAGGGTTCCAGTCGAGCGGACAGCCGCGGCCGTTGTCCTCTACCTGAATGGAGCCATCGCGAAAGGCGGTAAGGGTGATGAGCTTGCCGTAGCCCTGGCGCGCCTCGTCAACGGCGTTGGACAGGATCTCGAAGGCGGCATGCGCGCAGCCGTCGAGTCCGTCCGAGCCAAAGATGACGGCGGGGCGCAGGCGTACGCGCTCCTCGTCCTTGAGCTGGCGGATACTGTCGTTACCATAGTTTGCGGTGTTTTTTGCCATACTCGCTCTCTCGGTGCTCCTTTGCTGCGTTTAAGTCATATAGATAGTCAAGGTAGCATAGCCCAGCCCACAGACGATTCCAACCAACACGAAATCCATCGAACAACCGTTCGGAGTTCGATGGAGATTCGTTTACTCGGACAAAACCGAGTCGGTTATGTCCGAGTAAGTTTGAAGGCGGCCGGATGCGTCTTGCTGCGTTTACGGTTGGATACGTTGTCGAAAACGTGTCGTGCGGATTGTTGGATCGAATCGAACATTGGGACAGACGTCTCGTTTTATGGGCCGGGGGCGTGCATGTGCGAGTTCTTTTGGCCCATAAGGAACGCTGGTGGGTCGTTATTTGGGCCACGGGTCACTTCGCCGGCGCCGTGTTTCGTCATACGCTCATAGTGGAAGCCGATGCCACGGGATGACGAAGGCCTTGGGCAACGGATGAGCTGCAAGCGAAAGGAGCGGTGAGGATGATGAAGCCCATGACGAAGAAGCTGCTGTTAGGAATTCCCACCGTGGCGCTTTCGGCTGTGTTGGCGTGTACGCTTGCCGGCTGCGGCGGTAATGCGCCGAGTGGCTCGGGCGGGAGCGCACCTGTGCAGGAGAAGTCCAAGAAGGCCAAGGCCTATGATTCGCAGACGGTCGAGGTAGCAGGCATTACCTATGAGTCTGTGGCTCACGGTACGTTCTATTGCGGTGATGCCAAGAAGCAGGACGGCTTTTACCTGCACATCAAGATTACCAACAACAACACAAAGAACAGGACGTTCAGTTCCTTTAACGTGCATGCTGCCCAGGGCGATCTTGAGGCAGGCGACCCGTTGTTTACTTCCGGCAAGGCGGCCGTGCTCGACTACGTTGAAAGCGAGGCTCCCGATGAGCTTCACGAGGGCATCGATCTTTCCAAGAGGCCAGATATCGGTCCGGGCGAGACCGTTGAGTACGTGTATTTCTGGGCGCCCAAGACGGCGTACTACGGGCTCATCACTGTCGAGTTCGTAGACGCTTACGCCCCCGCCAAGAATCATGAGGCCATGCACTTTGACACCACGGGATGCGAGACCAAGGAGTTCAAGGCGGCCGGCGGCGTGGCCGATTCTGGCGAGAAGACAGATTTAACGGGCATCGACTGCGCATCGTACAGCATCGAGGCCGCCGATGGGTACACGCTGGATTCGTCCGACGAAGAGCGCGAAAAGGCAAACTTCTTCCACGACGAGACTGGAGGACGCCTGAACATCAGCATCTTCCCGCGCTCGCCGGAGGAAGAGGTTGCAAGCCTAGAGCAGGTCTACGAAGGCAAGGAGACAACAACTGACCAGGTCGAGTACAACGGTATAACGTGGCTGCGCTTTACCGGTCCCGACAAGAGCCATACGCTGTTTGCGACGGCTCCCGCGACGGGTGAAACCGTCCGTGTGTCGATCGGCTGGAAGATCGACTGGGATGCTGCCGTGCCCATGATGGAGGCGCTGAAGCTCAAGTAGCGGACTGCGATTCCCATGTCAGGCGACTCAGGGCTGGCTTCGGGTACCCGAGGCCAGCCCTTTTTGGTGTTCGATGAGCCGAGTCGGCGTCTCTCGCAAAGGTGACTGAGAGCTAGTGAGGCTTATCAGAATTGATCTCATCGGCGGTGTCGGTTTCGAGCGCCGTGCGGCGGGCGCTGTAGGCGACAAGGCCGGCACCAGCTGCGGCGAGTGCTGCAGCGGCTGCCATGAGGGGAGCGTTGACATCGCCCGTGCCCGCAAGCGCGCCCGCTTTTCCGGAGCGCTTGTTATTGCCGTGATTCTTGCCGCTGCCAGATCCACTGCCGCCTCCGGAGCTGCTTCCGCCGGAGCCACCTCCACTCGTGCCGCCATCGCCGTCGACCGTCATCGGGGCGTCGTGAAGTCCTGTCGTATCTGCGCTGTCGCATACGCCGACCTGAACTTCTGAGCGTTCGCATGCCGCGTCGGGCACATGAAGCTCGTGCAGTACGGCACCCAGCGCCGAGTTTGCGCCCGGTCGAATTTCCTCGAGCGTTACGGGATCGAGCGCCACCAGATTACGCGCCTTCGCATACAGCGTTACGCGTTTGCCCACTTCGTCGCTCCAACTCTCGGGGATGGCGAAGCTCATGCGGAACTGTGCCGTGCAACCCGGTGCCAGCGCGGCGTTGCCGTTGTCGGCTACCAGCGGGTGCGTCGCAAAATGTGCGCCCAGCGCCTCGAGCGCGTACTTCACGTGTGCCATGTCGTTGGCCGAAGCATCCTCGGCAAGCTCTGGATCGTAGATTGAAGCCATGCGTGCGTTCGCTCCGAATCCGATGGATGCGCTGGAGAACGGCTGGCTGGAGCCCTCTCGGTACAGATCGATCGTGCCGGCGGTCAGCAAGGTGTTGCCGTCGTTTCGCACCGTGACCATAAAGGATTCGCCTGCCGCTCCGGGCACCACCGCGCCCGAGGTGGCGACCGCGCCCGTCGGAGTGGCACACGCCACCAAGGGCACTTCGATGCCGTGCAGCTCCGCCTTGCTCTGCTCCGCGCTCACAATGTGCGTGGCGAGCGCGGAGAGCATGCCTCCCGACGTCAAAAAAGTCGTTATCTGATCGACGGGATGGTCCAGCTCGCACATCACGAACGGCTCCGTGAACAGATCGCCTGCCAAGGTGCTGGCGAAGATGCGGAAGTGCTTGCCCATCACTGCTACCGGGTTGCCTTCTTCGTCGTAGGTTTGTCCCACCTTGCCATCGGTGTTCTCTACATAGAGCACGCACCTGCCGTTGTTGCTTACGCTAAACGATGCCGGGCCACAGCCTGCGGCACCCACGGGCTGCGTTGCAAATGCCGATGCGCCTCGCGTCCAAGTAATATGCTGCAGTTGCTCGTTGACGGTTGCCAAAAAGCCCGAATGTTGTGGCCACGGTACCGCACGGGGTACCGTAGCGTCTGGTGACATAACGCCCCAGCCCGCAATGGACTGGCCAATCACGGCGTACGATGCGCAGCCACAACCGCCTGCAGTCTCGTATACAATGGGCACCACCATTTTGCCGTTGATATTCTCGGGCGCGCCCAGTTCGATACTCGACGGTGCCTGCGGAAAGCGGAGGACCTGACGGAACGTGAGGCTGTCGCCCAAATCATCCGACCACAGGGTAAAGCACTCCAGCGTAACCTCAGCCTCGCTGCCGAGTGCCTTTTCTGCGGTGGTTCCGCGACGGTGGAGGTAGGCACCCGACAGACGGCCGTCGACAAGTGTCTTGCCCACCGTGATGCGTGGGCACTGCAGACAATGGTGGCCATCCTCCTGAAAGCGGCCACGCGAGATGCTGCGCCACGACGTGTGCGACATCACGCGAACTCCGTCGTTGCTTATGCGCAGGCGCACAACGGACAGTATGCCGGCTGTGCTTGCCGTATCGAAAAGGGTGTTGTCGCCGTCGGGGCGCTCGCCCGAGACCAGCAGCACGTAGGCGTCCTGGTTTCCTCTTCCGTCCGTATATTCCACCACGTCGAAGTCGTAATCGTATATGCCGTCGCGCTCCACGTCGCCCTCGCCAAAGCCAAGGGGGAAGTCCACGGGCGTGGGGGCAGACCACGCGCCGTTTGCCTTTGTGTGCACCACCAGGCGCGAGCGGCCATTGTCGCCGTAGCGCACCGAGGCGATACGGAACAGGCATTCTACGCCGGCGATAATCGCCAGCTTCATGTGGGCTTCGCTGAGCACGCCAGTAAACAGCACGTTGTCGCTCGAGGGCTTGATGCCGCCACGCTCGTCCTCCGATACACCAGCAGAATTGGCGTTGGGGTCCGCAACGGCGTCCTTCGCCTGCCCGATATGGGTGTACGCATACATCGGCGCGGCGTTTTCGTCGTTCTCTATCAGTGCATGGACGAAATGCTCGATCTGTCCCGTGTCGTCGCTTTCTGCATCCGCCTTGAGCTCAATGCGCGTGACCGCTTGATCCCAATCGCGCACGACAGGCGCGACGTTTACGGCGGTGGCCTTAACCTCGGCGCGTGCGAGTAGCTCGGCGTTGGTGACGATGGTGGCCGATGCGATAAATTGCGGCACGCCGCCCGCCTCGATGTTGCCGGGCGTGCCGAAGCAGGCATCCAGCGTGTAAGGCGTATCCCCACCCAATGCAAGCTCAGAGCGTTGGAGCACATACTGGTTGCCATTGTTCACCGACATATTCCACGAATCGAGGAGTGTGGGCCACGACCCCGACCAAGCCTTGGTGGTCCACTTGAACATTACGAACTGGAGTATCACATCGACATCGACGTCCGCACCCACGCGCAGTCGCGGAAGCTGGTGTCCATCTGCCTTCTCGTACCCAATGAACAGCGTGAGGGATGCAGCGCCGCGCACGGCAGACGAAGCGACGCCTGCAACGCCGGCTCCAAAGGTGACAGCAAGCCCGATCTGGATGGTGAACGAGCCCGACGTGTTTGAATAGTCGAGCGAAATGTTTTTAAAAAACGCCGCGCCGCTGCCGTGCGTGTGGGCACCCACGGCGAGCGCCAGTTTTGCCAGCACCCAGGGGTTGACGTTTAGGAAAAACGGCACCGGTCCCAAGGTGAACTGCTCGGTCCAATTGAGGTCGGTTCTTACCTGGAAGAGGGCCTTAATATTGCCGTATGCGGGGTCGTTGTTGTTGCCCCAGGTTTTGCCCACCCAATCGTAGGCGAGCGAGCCATACAGCTGTGTGGCGATATCCATCGTGAACAGCGGCGTGCAACGGTGGCGAAGGAGCTTAGTGTTTCTTGGATCGGTGCCCGAACCGGCACTCATACTCTTGTACTGATTCCACTTCCCCTCCATCTCGTCGAGGTAGCGGTTTGCCTGCTTGGCGCCCGATTCACGCGGCGATTTCTTCCAGTATTCCGGATCAGGGTTGCCCGAATCGTTCATGTAGCCGACCGGTTTGTATCCTCCGCCAAACAGCACGTACCCGGCAAAAGAGAAATCGAACAAAATGGGGAACGAGGGCATCCAGCAGGTGAACTTGTTGCCGCCGATGCCGGGAAACGCCGCTGGGAAATCAAACGGAGTGACCTCTTGGTCCATGGTGGTGGGGACGATAGTGGTCGAGCCCGATTCCGCCTTTGCCGCCGGCGCGGTGACAACGGCCATGGGGGAGGAGAGCGTGTAGGTTTTGCCCTGATAGTCGAGGACAAAGCGCAGCTTGCATCCTTCTTCCAGAAGGACCGATGCCGCGTCGAGAAACTTGTCTTCGAGTGTGAACGTTGCCAGATTGTCCGAACCCGATGCACTGGCCTTGACTTGGCCAATCTGCGTGACGGTTTCGGGCGAGCTGTCCGTGGCGGGCATTACCTTGTTGATGTGCAGCGTTGCCTGTCCACCCTGTGGCAGATGTGCCTGCACGGTAAAGGCGTGCGTATCGGGCTGGTCGTTTGCTGCTGCGTCCGCTGGCATTGCCATAAACGTGGCGTCGGCGTACTGGATGTCCCATTCGTCGAACGTGAGCTGGCGGAAGTACGGCTCGCCGTCGGAAAGCGGACGCGTGGGCGCGGTTATGGCGGTGCCGCCCTGGATACGTGCAAGGGGAATCTCGACATCACGGTAGCCCGCCATGCTAATGGAGATGCCGCCGTTAAAGTCGTACGCGTCGAGAAGCGTTGCCTCGTCCACGTAGCCTTCCGAAAGCGGCGCGACCTCAAAGATGGCCGTGCCTTCGTCATCGGTCGTGGCGGTGAGCTGCTTGCCTGCGGCATAGCGCGATGTGAGCGTGACCTGGGCACCCGTGATGGGCATATTCTTGTTGGCGACGTCGACCACGACCACACCGAACATGGTGCGCGAGAGAACGAGCACCCTGAAGGGGTCTTTTTCGTCGGCATAGGCTTTGGTGGGCGCGAACGGCAATATGAAGGCGTTTGCGCTTCCCGGCACGCGCGGCAACATAATGCTCGCCAGCGAGGACGCTCCGGCAACAAGTAGCGAACGGCGATCAAGCATCTTTGGCTCCCATCCCGCAGGTATCGGTGGAAATAATCCAATTTTGCGAGAAGGCGCTACGTGGCGGTAGTGCCGTTCGATGGCCAAAATGTCCAATTTGAGCGTGCGAAAGCGCCAGGACCCCGGAGCGCTTTCGATACGACGGGCAGTCTGCCGCTAGCGCAACATGTGGGCAACCAGCTCGGCGCGAGTTCCGATACCAAGCTTGGCATACACTCCTGATAGGCGGTTTTTGACGGTGCCCGGCGATACTCCCATATGGCGTGCGATTTCGGCGTTGGTCCACCCACGACAGGCGAGCATGGCCATGGTGAATTCCGTGGTCGTTAGATCGTCGGCCACGTCCTCGCCCGAATCGGGGTTGTGGATGCGCCGCCAGCCGTAGCTGAATCGATACGTAATCTCGATGATGCGTGCGAAATCGTCAGGGTATTGCGATTTTAGGCATGCCTCGATGAGCCCCTGCAAAAGGCCGTGGTGCTCGCCAATGAGCTCGATAAGGCCGTCGGGGCGCGCAATGTTCCAAGCAGCTCCGAAGTGCGATTTTGCGGCGTCGATGTCCTTGAGGCTCATGCATGCCATAGAAGCCGACAAGTGCAGGAATAGCTCCGAGATGGGATAGCTTCCCTGTTTCATGATCAGGGCGTTTTCCGCCATGCCTAGACTGCGGCCATATTCGCCGCGCAGGTACAGGGCATGCGCCATCACGTAGCTGGCGAACAGGCGCAGGCCTTCGGGCAGATGCGCCGCAAGAGGATAAAACTCTACGGCGGAATACGGGGAAGGCAAGTGCAGCAGGACGCTCGCGGCTGAGGCGAACAGGATATGCGTGGCGTGGGCGGCGGGCGATTCCTCGTCAGTTGGCGTATCGAGGATGCCCGCAAGGCAACGGCGGGCATCGGCGATGCGGTTGAGTGACAGATTGGCATATCCGCAGATAAAGCATGCGGAATAGCGCAGTGCGGGATTGGTGGCGTCAAGATAGGGGCGTGCTGTCTCGGCGGCGAGCGTGGCCTGTCCGCGAAAGTACAGCGCTTCTGCCGTGGCGATGGCGCGTGAATCGGGTTCGGAAATGCCTGCAACCGCAGCGTCAATCTGCCCCGGCACAAAGGCGGTGCACATCAACGGCATGGGAACGCATGGGTAGCCATCGCAGTCCATCATCCATCTCCCAACAGCTGGCAACAATAGCAGCAATTGTACCCCTGTTGCTCGGGACCCCTTTCGTTTTACTGTTCGGTTAACGCTGCGGATCGTTTTGGAAGCCTTACGAGCATGGTGGTTCCGTTCTCGGAACTTGCTTCGACCTCTACCGTGCCACCGTGAAGCGCTGCAATCTCCCAAACAAGCGCTAGCCCGAGCCCTGCGCCGCCGTATGCCCTGCTGCGGGATTTGTCTAGACGAAAGAACGGCTGGAAGATGCTCTCACGGTACTGCTTGGGTATTCCCGGGCCCTGGTCCTCGACTCGCAGGAACACGTGGCTGTCGTTGTCGCAGATGGAGACGTTGACAGCCGAGCCGGGGCTGCTGTAACGGATGGCATTTTCGACTAGGTTAAACACCAGCCGATAGAGGAGCGTGTCGCTCCCGATTACTAAAGCGTCTCCAGCACAATTGAGGGCTATGCCCTTATTTTCGGCAAGTGGCGCAAGGTCGGTGAGGACCTCTTCGGACAAGGGACCAAGCTCCACATCGTCCTCGCAAGGAACGCTGCGGAGCTCACTCATCTCGAGCAATACCTTGGTCATTCGAGACATGCGCTCGGTTTGTTCTTGTAGCAGGCTGAGCAACTCGGCTGTTTCGGGTTGCAAACCGGAGTGCTCGGAGATGAATAGTTCAATCTGTGCTTGTATAAGGGCGAGCGGGGTGCGCAGCTCATGTGCGGCGTTACCGGTAAACTGACGCTGTGCAGAGAACCCTTCGCCAAGACGAGCGATCATGTCGTTGAAAGAGGCGCTGCATCGTTGTAGCTCGGCGGGCACATCTTCACTGAGTCTGATTTCGCTTAGGTTGTCAGGCTGCACACGCTCAACCTGGGCTGCAAAAGCCCGTAGTGGTTTGAGCGCACGGCCGCTCACAAAGTATGCCAGCACGCCGCCAAGGAGTGTGACTCCAGCCGTGATGTACCAGGCTGTCGTGCCAAAAGACTCCTGTGCGTCGTTTACGACGATCGTGACCTTGTCATCGAGGGCCGCTTTCGTTGGGTCGAACGCCTGGGGCGAATTTTCGCCGGTTGCGTTAAAGGCCGAGATGTCACTGCCGATGGCATCCATGTAGCGCATGCCCGTATAACCGACCAGGCAGTTCGTCAGCACGCATGCCGCACACGTGAGCAGTGCCGTCATAATCGTTATGCGCCATTGCAGCGAAAGCCCTTTCATTCTCCACCCTCCATAACGTAGCCCTCTCCAATCCGATTGCGAATCGGGTCGTATCCCAAAGCAATGCGTAGCTTTTTGCGGAGTGACGAGATATGAACGCGGGTTGCGTTGCTAAAGCTGTTCACGCTGCTATCCCAAACGTGCTCTATAAGCTCCTCTTGACTTACCGGACGCCCCTGATTGAGCATCAGGTATTCCAAGATTCCCGTTTCCTTGCGCGTAAGAGATAAAGCCTCGCTGTCCACAGAAGCGATGCGCGCCTTGGTGTCAAAGCGGAGCTTTCCGCAGGTTAAAACTATGCCGCTTTGTGTAAAGCGTCTGAGGGTAAGGCTGCGAATCCTTGCCGCAAGCTCGTCCAGATGAAACGGCTTGGTGAGGTAATCGTTGGCGCCGGCATCGAGTCCGGCGACTTTATCGGATACTCCGCCACGTGCGGACAGAATCAGTACCTTGGTCTCGCAGTCGGTTTTCCTAAGTTCCCTGAGCACAGTCATGCCGTCGATACGGGGGAGATTGAGGTCGAGTACCACGAGGTCGAAGGCCTCAACGTCCAGTAGGTCGAGCGCCTCCTGTCCGTCGTGACAGCAGTCGACGCTGTACGCCAAGTTTCGCAAGCTGCGCGCGATTGCGTCACACAGCGCCCGCTCGTCCTCGACGATCAAAATACGCATAACAGTCTCCTTGCACATTTCAAATCGCGCTTAACACGGATTTTATAGTCGATATGGTCCAATGGTCGCGTAACGAAAGGAGTGGTCGAGTTGTTCAAAGCGGTAAAACCCGTGGTACAGGTCGCTTTGTTGATCGTCGGAATTACCATGGTGTGCTTTGGCGTTATGCGTGGCGAGGCGGATGCCGTGCTGGCCAAAGCGATTAGGCTGTGCTTGGAGTGTATCGGAATTGGATAAAAGAGAAAACACTGCGTCGCATGTTTTGGCCCGATTTCGCGGATTCATTCAGGCGGCGGCGACGCTGGTCACCAATATTCACCTGCCAAACTTTGCCAAAGGAAGCATCTATCAGGGCGCGGGAAAAACAGTCTGCGTACCTGGACTTAATTGCTATTCGTGCCCTGCGGCATCGGGTGCGTGCCCCATCGGGTCGTTCCAGGCGGTGGTAGGTTCATCCAAGTTCAACTTTTCTTACTACGTCACCGGTACGCTCATTTTGCTCGGCGTGCTGCTGGGACGCTTTGTATGCGGCTTTCTGTGCCCGTTTGGCTGGCTGCAGGAGCTGCTTCATAAGATTCCCAGCAAAAAGTTTTCGACGAAAAGGCTCAAGGCGCTTACGTATATCAAATACGTTGTACTGCTATTTGCCGTGGTATTGCTGCCTGTGCTGGTGGTCAACGATCTGGGGATGGGAGATCCGTTCTTTTGCAAGTACATCTGTCCCCAGGGTGTGCTCGAGGGCGCCATTCCGCTGGCGGCTGCCAATGCCGGAATTCAATCTGCGCTGGGACATCTCTTTACTTGGAAACTTGCCGTTCTCATTGCCGTGGTAGTGCTGAGCGTTTTGTTCTACCGCCCCTTCTGCAAATGGATTTGTCCACTCGGCGCATTCTATGCGCTCATGAATAGGGTGTCCCTACTGGGGATTCGGGTTGACGCATGCAAATGTGTCTCGTGCGGCAAGTGCTCAAAGGTTTGTCAGATGGATGTTGATGTGGTCCGCGCGCCCAATCATGCCGAATGTATCCGGTGCGGAAAGTGCATCGGGGCCTGTCCCGTCGACGCCATCAGCTATCGCTATGGCCTGGATGTGTCGGCGGAAAAGCTCCCCTTGACCGCCGATAAAAAGTAAACAAGCTTCGACAAAACGGAGGAATGACCATGAAGCTTTCTAAGATTGCGGCCCTGTTTATGGTGCCAGTATTGGCCTTGTGCCTTGTGGCGTGTTCGGCGCCCAGTGGCAATGCGAGCGAATCTGCGAGCTCCGATCCTAAGATCGCAGAACTCACTGCGCAGAAGCCGACCAATGCCGATGAGGCCGCCGAGCTGTATGCAAAACTCATGCAGAAGGAGAACGATATCTTTTCGAGTGATAACGCGCTGTGGGAAAAGGTATTCAATGCGGCAAATAAAGACTCGGCAATGATTGAGGACGGCAGCAATTACGGCGATTTCCTGCTCAAGACCATCGACGGCGCCAAGGATGAGTTCACGGCGGATGAGCTTAAGACGCTCAAGGCCGGTGCACAGCAGATCAAGGAGATCGAGGACAAGCTCGAGAGCTTGGAGAAGGAGTTCCCCGGCTGTGGAAGCACGCCGAGCTCAGGCGAGAGCGTCGACGCTTCGACCGCTGGCATGACGGCTGGTGCCAATGCTTCGAGCGAGGCGACGAAGTTCCCCAGCTTTACGGGCAAGGATCTGGATGGCAACGACGTGAACAGCGACGAGCTGTTCTCTAAGAACAAGGTCACCGTCATGAACTTCTGGTTCACTACTTGCAAGCCGTGCGTGGGCGAGCTGGGCGATCTTGAGAAACTGAATCAGGAGCTTGCCGAGAAGGGCGGCCAGGTCGTGGGCGTCAATTCCTTTACGCTCGATGGCAACAAGGGCGAGATTACAGATGCCAAGGACGTGCTGAGCAAGAAGGGCGTGACATATAAGAACATCT
The DNA here is from genome assembly GCA_905215825.1 of uncultured bacterium. Classification (GTDB taxonomy): domain Bacteria; phylum Actinomycetota; class Coriobacteriia; order Coriobacteriales; family Coriobacteriaceae; genus Collinsella. Next base: position 3,945 of record CAJMRO010000022.1, on the reverse strand, counting down.
GGTTCAAGTCGGATAGCGAGGCCGGTAAGTTCACGTCAAATTTGTTCTCGTTCCCGACAACGTATGTCATCGATCAGAATGGCAACATCGTAGGGGATCCAATCGTGGGAGCCATCAGCTCCGCCGAGCAGCGCGCAGCACTCGACAAGCTTATCGACCAGGCGATTGCGAATAGCGAGCACTAAACAACGCGTAAAGCATAGCGAGGATCGTGCGCCGCTGTGCGAAGTAGTCCGCCACCTTTTAAGATAAGCTCCACCATATAGAGGTCCCGCTTGGGACCTCTTTTTTGGGCGCCGTCCCGCTCGTTTTTTGGCGCGGTTCGTTACATTCCTCACTGGCGCCGGCAAAAAATGGGGATAGAGTAGGACAAACGCGTCGAATACGAACGGCGGAGGAGAGCGGGCAGGGTGCCTGCGCAGGAGAGGTTGCCGTCCATGCTGGAGCTCAAAGGAATTTGCAAAAGGTACGTTACGCAGTCGTTTACGCAGGTGGCGCTCGACAACGTAAGCCTGTCTTTTCGTGATAACGAGTTCGTGGCCATTCTGGGACCTTCGGGGTCGGGCAAAACTACGATGCTCAACGTTATCGGTGGGCTCGATCATTTCGATTCTGGCGACCTGCTGATCGACGGTATTTCGACCAAGGACTTTCACGATCGCGATTGGGATGCCTACCGCAACAACCGCATCGGCTTTGTGTTCCAAAGCTATAACCTCATTCCGCATCAGACCATTTTGGAAAACGTGGAGCTGGCGCTCATGCTCACGGGTGTGGGGCATGCCGAGCGCCGCCAGCGTGCGCGCGAGGCGCTCGAGGCGGTTGGCCTGGGCGAGCACGTTAACAAGCGCCCGAGCCAGCTTTCGGGTGGACAGATGCAGCGCGTGGCGATTGCCCGTGCCCTGATCAACGACCCCGAGATCGTGCTGGCAGACGAGCCGACCGGTGCCTTGGATTCCACAACGTCCGTGCAGGTCATGGATCTGCTCAAGGACGTGGCACGCGACCGCCTGGTTATCATGGTCACGCACAATCCCGAGCTGGCGTACCAGTACGCTACGCGCATCGTCAACCTGGCGGACGGCAAGATCACCGACGATTCCGACCCTTTTGATGTTGCCAAGGCCACGCGCCGTGAGGCCAAGCCTACGCGCAAAACCTCGATGAGCTTTGTGACGGCGTTGGGGCTTTCTGCCCGAAACCTTATGACCAAAAAGGGCCGTACGGCCATGACGGCCTTTGCAGGTTCGATTGGAATTATCGGTATTGCGGCAATCCTGGCGCTCTCCAATGGCGTGAACAATTACATCAAAAAGGTCGAGGAGGATACGCTCTCGAGTTACCCGCTTACGATCTCCAAGCAGGATTACGACCTGTCGTCCATGATGGGCGGGCAGGGGGCCGCGGATGACGATATGTCCAAGAGCGAGGACTCGTCCGACGACAGTGCCGGCGGCAAGGCTCAGGGAACCGATAAGATTCCCGTGGTCACGGCTGTAAAGGATATGTTTGCAAGCGTTAAGTCCAACGATATGACGAGCTTTAAGGCATGGCTTGACGACGGCGGCGATGGTATCGACAAAGAGGTCAACGCCATTCAGTACGGCTACGGTATATCGCCGGTTGTCTATCGTGCCGGCAAGGGCGATGAGAAGCCTGTCCGGCTGGTGCCCAACGCCATGACCGAGGCCATGAGCGGAGGCGCGAGCTCGGCGGCTACGGTGAGCATGGAATCCATGGGAACCTCGGTCTTTAACGAGATGATTGACGACCAGAGTCTGCTCGACAGCCAGTACGATGCTGTCGCCGGTCATTGGCCCACGTCTGCCAACGAAGCCGTAATGGTGCTTTCGAGCCGCGGCACGGTGGGCGATTACACGCTCTACAGCATCGGTGCGCTGGATATCGATGAGCTCAACGATCTGGTTAACAGCGCCATGGCGGCTGACGGTGGGGTCGAAGCGCCCGAGACCGGCGCCGACTTTACCTACGACGATGCGCTGTCTACCACGTTTAAGGTGTTGTCGCCGGCCGATGCCTATCGCAAAAACGAAGAGACTGGCATGTGGACTGACATGTCTGGCGACGCCGACTTTATGGCAGCCAAGGTTGCCGACGGTATCGACGTGCACATTGTGGGCGTGGTGCGACCTAACGAGACAGCCAATGCGAGCGCGTTGTCCCCGGGCATTGCCTACACGCATGCGCTGACTCGCCAGCTTATGGAGCGCGCCGCCGATTCGCAGATTGTGCAGGAGCAGCTCGCCCACCCCGAGACGGATGTCTTTACGGGCAAGTCTTTCGATGAACTGCAGGGCGAGGCCAAACAAGGAGTTGATCTAGGCAGCATGTTCAGTGTGGACGAGGCAGCGCTGAAGAGCGCGTTCTCGTTCGATGCGTCTGCGCTCTCGGGTGTTGCCGGCGGTATGGACCTTTCTGGTATCGACTTATCCGGGCTGGACATTGACCTTTCGGGCGTTGGGAAGGACATCGATTTCAGCGACATTATGGCCAAAGCGCCGGCACCAGATTTCTCGGGCATCTTTGACGGCCTGGAACTCACACCCGAGCAAATGCAGCAGGTGGGAACGCTTGCCAACCAGCTGTTTGAGGGATTTTTGCAGTCGGAGCAGTTTAAGGCGTTGTCGCCCGAGGATCTTAAGGACGCGTCGAAGCTCGCCGCCGCGTTCTCGACGTATCTTGAGAGTGATACCGCGGCCCAGCAAATCCTAGCCCAGCTCAAAGCGCTCGGCGGCGATGCCCTGGTCGAGCGCCTGCAGCAGGCGATGACCGACTATGTGCAAAAGCAACTGGCTCCGTATCTGCAGCAGGCTATGGATCAGGTGACCAAGACAATCAGCGACCAGATTGCGACGACGGTATCGTCCCAGCTCAAGGCGGGTGCAGCAGGACTTATGGGCCAGATGGCCACGCAGATGTCGTCGAGCTTTGCCAACCTAGCGAGCGCCATGCAGGTGGATGCGAGTGCCTTTGCTCGTGCTATCCATTTCAACATGGACGCCGAGGACCTGAGCTCGCTCATGATGAGCTATGCCAAGGCGTCGAAGCTCACCTACGATAACAATCTGACCACACTGGGCTATGCGGACGAGGCCGACCCCATCTCGGTCAAGATTTTCCCGCGCGACTTTGAGGCCAAGGAACGCGTACTCGACCATATCGATGCGTACAACAAACAGGTCAAAGCCGCCGGCCACGACGAGCAGGCAATCTCGTACACCGACTACATGGGCATCATCATGGGCTCGGTGACCGATATCGTGAATACCATCAGCTTGGTGCTCATCGCGTTCGTGAGCATCAGCCTGGTCGTGAGCTCCATCATGATCGGCATCATCACCTACATCAGCGTACTGGAGCGCAAGAAGGAGATCGGCATCCTGCGCGCAATCGGTGCGTCGAAGCGCAACGTGGCAAACGTGTTCAACGCCGAGACCTTTATCGAGGACCTCATTGCCGGCATCTTTGCCATTGTCGTTGTGGTGCTCGTGAGCTTCCCGGTTAATGCCTGGGCGCTTGCTGCCAAACAGGTCCCCAATTTGATGAGCCTGCCCGTGCAGGATGCGCTGGTGCTCATCGCGATTTCGGTGCTGCTGACGGTTGTCGCTGGCCTGCTGCCAGCCCGCAGCGCATCCAAAAAGGACCCCGTGGAAGCCCTGCGCTCCGAATAATGTGACAAAGGGACAGTCCCTTTGTCACATTGAGTGGCTTGTAAATCGAGGTCTAATACTTTTCCCGAGAAGTGAACGAGTGAAAACGGACCCCCGAAGTATCGGCACTTTCGAGATGCAATTTCTTGCGGTTTTGATTGTTGAATCCTGCGGTTTTGGCGCCAGAAAATGTCGATGCTTCGGGGGTCCAAATACAGCCGTTCACTTCTCGGAAAAGTATTAGACTTCGGTTTTTTGACCGTTGCAAAAGTCA
>CAJMRO010000021.1:0-22191 GCA_905215825.1 uncultured bacterium | reverse complement strand
AGAGCAGGAAACTTAATTACGCGCCGCTCCCCGCCCACGCCGGGCAAACCCTCCCTTGTACTTTATCAAGGTAGAGTGTATGATTCTGAACGTTACATGACTCACTTTACTTAACTAAAGTGCCATCAAGGGGGAATACCATGAATACCGATATGTCTCGTCGTCAGTTTGTTGGTCTAGCCGGCTCGTTTGCCACGGTGCTTGGCCTTGGTCTTGTCGGCTGCGGCGGTGGTGCCGGCAAGGGCTCCGCTGCTGGCTCTGCCGCGGCCAAGGATGTGAAGGGCACTGCAGAGTCCAAGAAGCTTGTGGTGGGCTTTGATAAGTCCTATCCTCCGTATGGTTTTGTGGGCGACGATGGCGAGTACACCGGCTTTGATCTCGATCTGGCCAAGGCTGTTGCCGATAAGCAGGGCTGGGAGGTCAAATACGAGGCCATCGACTGGGACGCCAAGGATACGCTGCTCAACTCGGGCGCCATCAACTGCATCTGGAACGGCTTTACCATGGAGGGCCGCGAGGACGACTACACGTTCTCCGAGCCGTACATGCTCAACGAGCAGGTGCTGGTGGTCAAGAAGGATGCGGGCATCAAGAGCTGGGACGATCTTGCCGGCAAGACCGTGATTACCCAGACTGATTCCGCTGCACAGGATGTGCTCGAGGGCGACCAGAAGGATTTGGCCGCGACGTTTGCCACGCTCGATACCATCGGTGAGTACAACACGGCGTTTATGCAGCTCGAGAGTGGTGCAGTCGATGCCGTCGCCTGTGACCTCTCGATTGCCCAGTATCAGCTTGCCGCCAAGCCCGATGCCTATACACAGCTTGATGAGCCGCTGTCCAGCGAGCACTACGCCGTCGGCTTTAAGAAGGGCGACACCAAGTCGGCCGATGCCGTGACCGAGTCGCTCAAGGCGCTCTACGAGGACGGCACGGTCAAGGACCTGTGCGACAAGTATTCAAGCTATGGTCTATCTTTCGATAATTGGGTGCTCAAGTAATGTCTATTCAGGTCATGATGCAGATGCTTGGCCAGGGATTCTTGGTCAGTTTGCAGTTGTTTGTGCTGACGCTGCTCGGGTCGATTCCGCTTGGAATCCCCGTGGCGTTCATGCGCATGAGTAAAATCGCGCCGCTGCGTTGGGTCGCGCGCATCTACATTTCGGTCATGCGCGGTACGCCGCTCATGCTGCAGATGTTTGCCATCTACTTTGCCCCGTACTACGTGTTCGGCATTTCGCTCACGCCTGATTCCAAGTGGACGGCGTGCGTTGTGGCGTTCATCATCAACTACGCCGGTTACTTTGCCGAGATCTATCGCTCGGGCCTGCAGTCGATTCCGCGTGGTCAATATGAGGCCGCCGAGGTGCTGGGTTACTCGCGTCTGCAGACATTTTTGTACATTGTGATGCCGCAGGTCGCCAAGCGCATTTTGCCGGCGATGGGCAACGAGATCATCACACTGGTCAAGGACACGTCGCTGGCGTTCGCCATCGGCGTGGGTGAGATGTTCTCGACCGCCAAGGCGCTGGTTGCCTCGCAGGTGAGCATGGTGCCGTTTGCGATCGCGGCGCTAATCTACTGGGTCTTTAACTTTGTGGTCGAGATGCTGCTGGGCGCCGCCGAAAAGAAGCTGGACTATTATCATGACTAACTCAGTGATGAAAATCGAAAGCGCACACAAGGCGTTTGGCGGCAATGAGGTGCTCAAGGATATCTCACTCGAGGTAAAGCGTGGCGAGGTCGTGGCGATTATCGGGCCTTCAGGCGGCGGTAAGTCAACGCTGTTGCGCTGCGCGACGCTACTCGAGACACTCGACGGTGGCTCGCTTTCGTTTGGCGACCTTGCCGTTGCGACGGATGCGGGATCGGGTGCGATATATGCGAAAGGCGATGTTCCCAAGCGAGCACGTTCGCGTTTTGGTTTGGTGTTTCAGAACTACAATCTGTTTCCGCACTATACGGTGATGAAAAACATCACCGATGCGCCGATTCGCGTGCTTAAGCGTCCGCGCGAGCAGGCGGAAGCCCGCGCTCACGAGCTGATTGCACAAATGGGGCTGACGGGCAACGAGAACAAGGTGCCCTGCGAGCTTTCGGGCGGTCAGCAACAGCGTGTGAGTATCGCCCGCGCCCTGGCGCTCGACCCGGAGATCTTGTTCTTTGACGAGCCGACCTCGGCGCTCGATCCCGAGCTAACGGCTGAGGTGCTGCGTGCCATTAAAGACCTTGCCGCACAGAATATGACGATGGTGATCGTGACCCATGCGATGCAGTTCGCGCGCGACGTTGCCGATCGCGTGGTCTTTATGGACGGCGGTCGCATTGTCGAGGAGGGCCCGGCCGAGCAGGTTATCGATCATCCGCGTGAGCAACGTACCCGTGAGTTCTTGAGCCGTATCGAGGGCTAGGCTCATCTATGTATTGAGAAGAAGCCGCCGCAGGTCTTATGGTCTGCGGCGGCTTTTATTTGTATCGATGGGGTTTAATAATCGTCTGGCATACTTGCTCTGTCCTCTCGCCGCCTGTATTCATACGTGCGCCGAAAGGTGTGCATGGACGGTCGCCCGTGAGGGTAGGGTGGTGGCATAGGACATTTGGAGGGTGAGTCGGCTCGGCTGCCGACCATGCTGCTCCCGGGACGGCACCGACCGCGAACTCTCCCCGTTGGCGTCGCGCATTGCGCGCGGCCCTGCAAGGAGGTCATCATGGGTGCTCCCAAGACCGGTAACGTAAGGAACGTGGTGCTCGTAGGCCAAGGCGGGGTGGGCAAGACTTCACTCGCCGAAGCCATGCTCCACCTTTCCGGCAAGACCGCCCGCCTGGGCGGCCACGACGGCACCAAGCCCACGCTCGACTATGACCCCGAAGAGGTCAAGCGTGCGTTTTCCATCTCGACGACCATTGCGCCGATCGACTGGAAGGGCGCGCGCATCAATGTGCTCGATGCCCCGTGCTACCCCGATTTTATCGGCGACGCCTTTGCCGCGATGAGCGTCTGCGAGACGGCTCTGTTTGTGGTCGACGCCGAGGCCGGTCCGCAGCCTACGACGGTTAAGCTCTGGTATGCCGCCGAGGACCTGCGCCTGGCGCGTGCGGTGTTCGTAAACCGCCTGTCGCGCTCCGAGGCCAGCTTTGCGACTACGATGGACCTGCTGCAGGAGCGCTTTGGCACGCGCCTGGGCGCCGTGACCCTTCCCTGGGGCGAGGGCGAGGACTTTGACGGCATTATCGACCTGGTGCGCATGAAGGCGCGCCATTGCAACGGCACCGAAGCCGTTGAGTCGGAGATTCCCGCGGAGTATCGTGCCCAGGCCGAGGAGGCCCATGACCATCTGTGCGAGCTGGTGGCCGAGGCTGACGACGAACTGATGATGAAGTACTTGGAAGGCGAGGAGACGCTGACGCAGGAGGAGCTTGAAGGCCTGCTGTCGAAGGCGATCGCCGAGCGCATCTTTGTGCCGGTCTTTGCGGGCGATTGCATTAAGGAGCAGGGCGTCAACTCGCTGATGGACGACATCGCCACATACTTCCCGGCGCCGACGGACTACGGCGAGATGCCGCTCATCGACGGCGATTCGCTCAAGATTTCGAGCGACGATGACCGTCCGGTGGCGTTTGTGTTTAAGACGCTGGCCGATCCGCAGCAGGGCCGCATCAGCTTTATCAAGGTGCTGACGGGCACGCTTGAGCCGGGCCTTGAGCTGATCAACGCGCGCACCCGCAAGAGCGATCGCTTGGCTCACCTGTATGTGATGTGTGGCCGCGACATGACCGAGGTCGGTCACGCCTATGCCGGCGACATTATCGTGGCGCCCAAGTTGGCGGCAGAGACGGGTGACACGCTCTCCATTACCGGTAAGGTCGAGGCGGCGGCGTTTAAGTTCCCCAACTCGCAGTACCGCATTGCCATCGAGGCCGAGAACCGCGGCGACGAAGAGAAGCTCTACACGTTTATCGAGAAGGCCTGCAAGGCCGATCCGACTATGAGCATCGACCGCGACGAGGAGACTGGTCAGACCATCATTTCCGCCGTGGGTGAGGCGCAGGTTTCGGTCCTGCTCAATCGCCTTGAGGACCGCACCAAGGTCGCGGCCAAGAGCGTGCCGATCCGCATTCCGTATCGTGAGACCATTCGCCGCACGGCAAGTGCCCAGGGCCGCCACAAGAAGCAGACCGGCGGCGCCGGTCAGTATGGCGACTGCTGGCTGCGCGTTGAGCCACTCATTGGGCCCGACGGCACGAGCGATGGCTATGAGTTTGTAGACGAGGTCGTGGGCGGTCGCATTCCGCGTTCGCTCATTCCCGCCGTGGACAAGGGCGTTCAGGAGACCATGAAGGACGGCATCATTGCCGGCTACCCGCTTACTGGCATCCGCGTGGCTGTGTACGACGGCTCGTATCACAGCGTCGACTCCAACGAGATGGCGTTCCGCGCGGCGGCTCGCATCGGCCTGCGCAAGGCATGCGCCGATGCCGACCCGGTGGTGCTGGAGCCCATCGAGGAAATCACGGTGACCATCCCCGAGAGCTACGCCGGCGCCGTGATGGGCGATATCTCGGCCTCGCGCGGTCGCGTGACGGGCATGGAGACCGATGAACGCGGCGACACCGTTGTTATTGCCCAGGCGCCGCTGGCCGAGCTGACGGATTATTCGACGCGTCTGCGCTCCATCACGCGCGGCACGGGCGACTTTACCATGAAGCCCGCAGGCTATGAGCAGGTGCCTTATGACGTTCAGGCCAAGCTGGTCGAGCGCTATGAGGAGGGCCGCGCCAAATAGCGTGGGGCTTTGCCTGCAATGTAGGTGCCTACGAAAGGGCCGCCTTGGGTAACCGGGGCGGCCCTTTTTGGTCCCCGGTGGGGTTGCAAATCGGTTCTTGTCGTGGCTTGGGGCTAGTTCCCCGAGGCCTGGTTGCGGCCGGTGACGTAGTCGATCTGAACGTGCGGCTGTAGGTTATAGCAGTACACGTGGAAGCACAGGGTCTTGCCGTGGTCCTCGACCGATTGCGCCTCAAGGCGCACACCGCGGCAGACAAGTTCCTCTTCGTTATACATGGGCGTGACGCGGTAGAGTACATGGTTGCCCGTGTCGCGGATGTAGCCGAGAATCTGCTCCTCAAACGGCAGCATGCCCGTTTCGTTGAGATAGCGCGTGCCGGTGAGGAGATTTTTGCGGTTGGCGTTTTCGCCGCAGAGCGACCAGGCGATAAGGTGGCAGCGATTGTAGAGGCTCTGGCCCGGAATAAAGTCGTAGCGCTGCTGGTGCCAACCGGCAGGATGGATGCGCGAAATATCGCCGCGCTCGCCTTGACCGAGTGATTCGGGGCCCACGCAGGCGAGTGCTTTGCGGGTGCGGCCCAGGCTGTCGAGCTTGGAGAACTTCTTAAAGCAGCCCTCTTCTGTAGCGCGCTCGTATTCATCGAGCGTGAATGATGGTGTGCCGAGCGGGTGCGTGCTGTCGGCGCGAAGGGCAACGTAGGGGTTGCCGGCATAGTCGGGAATGCTGCTGAGATAAACACCGCGGGCGCGGTTGAGGTCGGGGTTTTCGACCTCGTCGATGGGGGTGGCGGCGCTGTCCGCGGAAGCGACGTCGCCGGTGTCGGTTGCGGCGGAATCGGAGCCATCGCCAGAGTCTTGGCTATTTTGAGAGTCCGAGGAACTCGCTGTTCCCGATTCGAGCCGGGCGACCAGGTCCGCCTCGTCGTCGGTGCGGCTGGGACTCTCGTTTTGTTTCTCGGCCAGAGCTACCGCCTGCTCATCGCTTTGCGGCGACAGCAGCTTGGGAGCTCCGTCGAGCGATCCCGTAAACAGCGCAAACCCCAGCACCACGGCGGTGCCGATGGAAAGTACTTGCTTGTAAGCGGACTTGCGCGACATAGGGGCTCCTGGATGGACGGTTGGGAATCTACCAGTCTAGCAGGAGCCGGCAGGGGCCGTTCTATCGAACAAATACTTAAGATTTGGGACAAACACTACTGATTAATTTGTCTCGCGGTCTAGATCGAGGTGGAGTCGAGCCAGTTGAGCTTGCACTCGAGAATGCGCTGCTCGCCGGGTTGGCTGCTGCCATCAAGCAAGGCGAGCAGCATCTCGGCCGCTTCCCTGCCTTCCTGGTCGACGGGCTCGATGATCGTGGAGACGGTCGGCGTGGTGAGGTTGGTCCAGTCTTCGCAGTTGAGTCCCAAAAGACCTATTTGCTGCGGAAGTAGATGGGCCATGGGTTGGAGGGCCTTGTAGACACGGGGAAGTGCCCATTGGTTTTGTACGAAGATGAGTGTGCGCTTGGCGGGGTTGAACTTGTATTAAAGTATTCGGTGAGCTCGTTGATTGACGGCTTGTTGTGATCGATGGGGATGGCTTTGTAGAGCTGCCCATTCGCGGCTAACGCCTCGGCATATCCCTGAAAACGTTCCATGCGGGTGCGCATTTCGGTCATATTGGCGGCAATGGAGAAAAAGTCCTCGTAGCCGGCATCGAGAAGCGCCTGCGTGGCGTTGTACACGCCGTCGTAGAGGTTGGTTTTGATCCAGCTGGTGCCTGGGCTGTAGATGGCCGCGTCAAAAAAGACGACGGGCTTGCAGGCGCGCCTAATGCGGTCGTGCACGGCTTTGAAGTTTGCCGTGGGCTGGATGATAAAACCATCGATGCCCAGCGAGAGCATCTTGTCGACGTACATGAGCTCGGTCTCGGGGTTGAAGTTGCTCGTGCAAACGACCGTTTGATAACCCGCGGGGAGCATGACCTGTTCCATGCCGTTGAGGACGAGGCCCGCCCACTTGTTGGTGTTATCCAAAATGATGATGGCGATGACGTGGGTCTGCTTGCCGGTGAGCGTTTGCGCTTGGGCGTTGGGAACGTATCCGAGTTCCTTGATGACGCGCGCAATCTTTGTCTGCGTCTTCTCGCTAAGCTTTTCTCGTTTGTCGTTGAGGTAATACGGGACGCTTGCCGTCGAGGTTTCCGCCTCTCGAGCGACGTCTGCAATCGTAACGCGCTGTTTTGCCACAGCGACTCCTTCCGACAGATGAGCATTTTCCAACATGATGACTTTGAGTCTTGGTGAGGGATGCGCTTCGGTGAGCGACCTTTTCCTTTCATATGAGTATGCAACAAATGCGGTATACGGGTGGGGTCGAAATTTGTGACCGGCATGCGTATCTGCCGTCTACCGAGAAAATCAAATACTTCTTGACTTTTGAAATCGAGGGTAAAATCGCAGGATTCATTTTTGGTTAAACGCATAACTAAATAGCGTAACCAACGCTCTGACCTGCGCGTTTACCGAAATAAGCTGCCATTAAGAAAATTGAGCACCTATATTGGTCTTGTCGAAAAGACAGCAAGTCCAAACGGCAGGGGATGCTCCGGAGGCCTCCGCAAACGGTGTCTTGCGCACGCAACTCTATGAAAAGAGGGAAGCAATGAAGATCGTAGGCGTTGCCGCCTGTACCGTGGGTATCGCCCACACGTATATGGCCCAGAAGGCGATTCAGGATGAATGCGCCGCCCGTGGCATCGAGTGCAAGGTCGAGGCTCAGGGTGGCCTGGGTATCGAGAATGAGCTCACGCAGGAAGACGTGGACTCCGCCGACCTGGTCCTGGAGTCCGTCGACGTGGGTGTCGAGAACGAGGACCGTTTTGAGCAGAAGATGGCCGAGGGCAAGTTCCTCAAGGTCGGTACTTCCGATGTAATCGCCGATCCGGTCAAGATCATCGACCAGGCTGTTGAGATTATCAAGGCGACGGGTGGCGCCGTTGACGCGCCCAAGGCCGAGGCCAAGGCAGAGAAGAAGGCCGTCTCCGCTGCCCCGCAGGCCCCGACACCGGCGTCCAAGCAGTCTATCTTTGCCGATCCTGGCAAGACGCTGCTCAATGCATTCAATACCGGCGTTTCCTATTTTATCCCCATTGTTGTTATCGGTGGCGTGTTCCTCGCCTTCTCGTTGGCATCCGGTACTGCCGGTGCTAGCGGTATGGAGGTCACCAACCCGTTGATGGTGAGCCTTAACACCATCGGCATGGCCGGAATCTCTATGATGATTCCGGTGCTTGCGGCATACATCGCCTACTCGATGGCCGGCAAGCCCGCGCTTGCCCCTGGCTTCGTCCTGGGCTACTTGGTCAACAACGCCGTCGTCACCCCGAGTGGCAACAGCGTTTCGACCGGCTTCTTGGGCGCCATGATCATGGCTGTCATCTGCGGTTACTTTGTCCGCTGGATGAAGACCTGGAAGGTCAACAACACCATCCAGACCATCATGCCGATCCTGATCATCCCGATTCTGACCTCGCTCGTCCTGGGCATGGCCTACATCTACATCCTGGCCACGCCGCTTGGCTTTGTGATGGATTGGCTCACCAGCGTGCTCGGTAGCCTGCAGGGCGGCTCCGCCGTCGTCCTGGGCCTGGTCATTGGTGTTATGACCGCCTTCGATATGGGTGGCCCCATCAACAAGACCGCTTCGACCTTTACTATGGCCATCATGGCCTCCGGCATCTACGGCCCTAACGGTATGTTCCGCGTCGCCGTCGCCATTCCCCCGATCGCCTGTGGCCTCGCTGCGCTCATCGCCAAGAATAAGTTCGATGACGCCGATCGTCAGATGGGTATCTCCGCACTGTTCATGGGCTGCATCGGCATTACCGAGGGCGCTATCCCCTTCGCGGTCAAGGACCTTGGCCACACCCTGCCCGGCATCTGCATCGGCTCTGCCGTGGGTGCGGCGCTCGCCGCCTTCCAGGGTATCGACTGCTACGTCCCGCACGGTGGCTTTATCGTCGCCCTTGCCACCAACAACGTCGCGCTGTTCTGCCTGGACATCGTGATTGGCTCCGTGGTCGCCGCTGCAATCCTGATTGCCATGAAGCCCACGCTCGATAAGCAGGCCAAGTAAACCTTTAAGGACTCCGGTTGTGCGGAGGGATGGATTTGACTCCGCACAACCGCCCCTACACAACAAAATCCATCCGTACTGATAGGGCCCGCATCTGGGTCCCAGGGAACTTTTGTCAAAAATCCTCTGGAGAAGGAGAACAAAATGTCCAACCTCACCATCCGCCAGGCCGTTCAGGGCATGCTCAAGCTGCAGGATAGCGGCGATCACGCAACCATGGTCGGCATTGGCCCCATGAGCCCCAACCTGATTCAGGCCGTGTTTGAGCTTGCCAAGGACGAGGATTTCCCGCCCATGTTTATCGCTAGCCGCAACCAGGTCGATATGGACGAGATGGGCGCCGGCTACGTCAACGGTTGGGACCAGACGCGCTTTGCCGCCGACATCAAGAAGGTTGCCGACGAGGTGGGTTACACCGGTCCGTACTACCTGTGCCGCGATCACGGCGGTCCGTGGCAGCGCGACGAGGAGCGTAACGCCCACCTGCCCGAGGACGAGGCCATGGAGCTCGCCCGCAAGTCCTTTGTCGCCGACATGGAGGCGGGCTTTGACCTGCTGATGGTCGACCCTACCAAGGACCCCTATCAGATCGGCAAGGTTATTCCGCTCGACGTGGTGCTTCGCCGTACGATTGATCTTATCGACTACCTTGAGCAATACCGTCGCGAGCATAACCTGCCCGAGGTTGCCTATGAGGTCGGTACCGAGGAGACCAATGGCGGCTTGACCTCTACCGATAAGTACGAGGAGTTCATTTCTCAGCTGCAGCCCGAGCTCGAGAAGCGCGGCTGCCCCATGCCCACCTTTATCGTCGGCCAGACCGGCACGCTTACCCGTTGGACCGAGCAGGTCGGTCACTACAACTTCAAGAACGCTCGCGAGCTTGCCGATATGGCCAAGCGCTACGGCGTGGGTCTGAAGGAGCACAACGCCGACTACCTGGATGACGCGACGCTGCTCGAGCATATCCCGGCTCACGTGACGGCCTCCAATGTCGCCCCTCAGTACGGCACCGAGGAGACCCGCGCCTACCTCAAGCTCTGCGCTACCGAGCAGATTCTGGTCGACAACGGCCTGTGCGACGATCCCTCCGACCTGTATCACACGCTGCTGGTCAAGGCTATCAAGACCGAGCGTTGGCGCAAGTGGATGACCGGCGACGACGTTAACCTGCAGGTTGACGACATTCTGGCCGACGACGAGCTCAGCCTGAAGATTCTGGATGTCTCCGGCCACTACGCCTTTAACGATCCCGAGGTCAAGGAGCAGGTCGAGAAGCTCTATCGCAACCTCGCTGCCCAGGACATCGACGGCAAGCGCTTTGTGATTGAGCACATCAAGCGCCCGATCAAGCAGTACGTCGTCGGTCTTAACCTCAAGGGCGTCACGAGCCGCATCGAGAAGGCTCTCGAGGACTAAGTAGTTTTTCCTACACGACGCCGGGCCTGGGGCATGTCCCAGCTGCAGGCCCGGCACATAGGACAAAGGGGCACCCCCTTTGTCCTTTCTTTTGAGTTTTGGATTCCTCCGAAGGAGTTTGCACCATGAAGTTCTTTATCGATACCGCCAACCTTGACGAGATCGCCGAGGCCAAGAGCTGGGGCTGCCTTGCCGGCGTAACCACCAACCCGTCCCTGTACGCCAAGACCGGCGGCAAGCTTGCAGACTTTGAACCCCACATGCTCAAGATCGCCGAGCTTTGCGAGGGCCTGCCCGTGTCCGCCGAGTCCACCGCTACCACTGCCGAGGGTATGATCGAGGAGGGCAAGCGCCTTGCCGCCCTCGCCCCCAACATCGTGGTCAAGCTTCCCGTGTGCGAGGCCGGCCTTGCCGCCTGCCGTGCGCTGGCCGATGCTGGCGTGCGCGTCAACATGACGCTCGTCTTCTCGCCGACGCAGGCCCTTATGGCCGCCAATGCCGGTGCTCGCTACATCAGCCCGTTTGTCGGTCGTTTCGATGACATCGCCGAGGACGGTATCTCGCAGCTCGACAACGTCGTGACCTGCATTAAGAACTACGACTGGACGGGCAAGAACGTCGACGACACCGTCGAGATCATCACCGCCTCGGTTCGTACGCCCAACCACGTGACCCAGGCCGCGCTACTCGGTGCCGATATTGCGACCGTGCCCATGGCCGCTCTCAAGAAGTGCCTGCATCATCCGCTGACCGACCAGGGCCTCGCCTCTTTTGAGGCTGACTGGCAGAAGGTCGTCGCTCAGGCTTAACGAGTGGATTGCCCCGGCATCGCGTCATCCGGTGCCGGGGTTGTTCTCAAGAGAGGAATTCGTATGACCAACCAGGAGCTGGCGAAGGTCGCCAATGAGGTCAGGAAGGGTGTCGTGACTGCGGTTCACGCGGCCAAGTCGGGACACCCGGGTGGATCGCTCGGTGCTGCCGACATCATGGCGTATCTGTACTTTGAGGAAATGAATATCGATCCTGCCGACCCTCACAAGGCCGATCGCGATCGCTTTGTGCTCTCCAAGGGTCACGCGGCGCCGGGCCTGTATTCGGTGTTGGCAAATCGCGGCTATTTTCCCGTCGAAGAGCTCGAGACGCTGCGTCATATTGGCAGCCGACTGCAGGGCCATCCCAACATGAACGACGCCCCTGGCATCGATATGTCCACCGGATCGCTCGGTCAGGGCATCTCCGCCGCGGTTGGAATGGCACTCGCCGCAAAGCACTGGGGTGACAGCTACCGCGTCTACACGTTGCTGGGCGACGGCGAGTGCGAGGAGGGCCAGGTGTGGGAGGCGGCCATGTTTGCCGGCAACCATGCGCTCGACAATCTTGTTGCCGTCGTCGACCACAACGGCTTGCAGATTGACGGCACAATCGATGAAGTTAACTCGGCCATGCCGCTCGCTGACAAGTTCCGCGCCTTTAAGTGGCATGTGATCGAGCTCGCCGACGGTAACGACATGGCGCAGATTGCCGCCGCCTTTGCCGAGGCCCGCAAAGTGAGCGACTCGCCCGTGGCCATTATCGCCGAGACGGTGAAGGGCAAGGGCGTCTCCTTTATGGAAAACCAGGTGGGCTGGCACGGCAAGGCACCCAACGATGAACAGTTTGAGCAGGCCATGGCCGAGCTCGCAGCGGCAGGGGAGGAGCTCTAATGGCAGACGTCAAGAAAGTCGCCACGCGCGTTAGCTATGGCGAGGCACTTGTCGAGCTGGGCAATGAGCGCGATGACTTTGTGGTTCTCGATGCCGACCTGGCCGCCGCCACGCAGACCGGTAAGTTTAAGGCTGCGCACCCTGAGCGCTTCTACGACGCCGGCATTGCCGAGAGCAACCTGATGGGGCTCGCCGCCGGCATCGCGACCACGGGCCACGTCGCCTTTGCGAGCACCTTTGCGATGTTTGCCGCCGGTCGCGCGTACGAACAAGTGCGTAATTCCATTGGCTATCCGCACCTCAACGTCAAAATCGGTGCCACGCATGCGGGTATCTCGGTCGGTGAAGACGGCGCCACGCACCAGTGCTGCGAGGATATCGCACTCATGCGCACGATCCCGGGTATGACGGTAATCGTTCCCGCCGATGACATCGAGGCTCGCGCTTGCGTGCGCGCCGCCTATGAGTTTGAGGGACCGGTCTACATGCGCTTCGGACGCCTGGCAACGCCGGTCATTAACGATCACGAGGACTATGAGTTCAAGATTGGTCGCGGCGTGGTCGTGCGCGAGGGGTCCGATGTGACCATCATCGCTTGTGGCCTTATGGTCGCCGAGGCGCTTGAGGCTGCCGAGGCGCTCGCTGCCGATGGTATCGATGCCGAGGTCATCAATATGCACACGATCAAGCCGCTTGATGAGCGCCTGGTGGTTGCCAGCGCCAAGAAGACCGGTCGCGTGGTCACCGCCGAGGAGCATTCGATTATCGGTGGTCTTGGCGAGGCCGTGGCCTCGGTGCTCGCAGAGCAGCATCCGGTGCCGATGCGTCGCGTCGGCGTGCGCGATGTGTATGGCGAGTCCGGCCCTGCGGTCGATTTGCTGCACAAGTACGGTTTGGACGCCGACGGCATCGAAGCTGCGGTCAGGTCCGTGTTGTAAGGAAGGTTTCCATGGGATTTGTATCTGCCAACCAAGTGACAATCGGGTATACCGCCGCCTCGCGCGAGGACGCCCTACATTATTTGTCCGAGCAGGCCATCGAGCTCGGCTTTGCCGATGACGCATCTGCCGTAGAGGCCGCCTTCATTGCTCGCGAGAACGAGGCCGAGACCGGCCTTGTCGCCGGTTTTGCCGTTCCGCATGCCAAAAGCGACGCGATCCACACGCCGGGCGTTGCCGTGCTTAAACTGACCGAGCCCGTTGAATGGCCGAGCTTCGATGGGGTGCCCGTCGATGTTGCGCTCGCGCTGTACGTGCCCGCCGGCGAGGCCGGAACTACGCACCTGCGTCTGCTCTCCAAGGCTGCCGTGATGCTGATGGACGCCGGCTTCCGTGACAAGGTGCGCGCGAGCACCGATCCCGTTGAGATTGCGGAGCTCATCAATAGCGGACTCGAAGACTAGAACGGTCATCCCGTTCAATCAATTGATCCTTCTCCAAGGAAAAGGGCCGCGACGCCGTATGGGTGTCACGGCCCTATTTGCGTTTCCCCAGATAAAACCTGCCAAAATAAACCTGTCGCTTTTTGGCAGGCTAATCGTGAGTTATTTCACCGCAACTTAGGGCACGGTTAGGAAGTGTGCACCTTAAAGAGTGGAGCCCTTGATTAGAGAGATTGCGCTCGTCTCTCTAAATGTCTCTCTAAAGAGAAAGCCAGTTAAAGAGATAACATTAGGCAATCTAGCAGTGAATTCGATACATCTTTCTAAATTTCTCTCTAAAATAAGGTGCTTATCTCTCTAAAGTTAGGGAGATATACTATACTTTAGAGAGATAAATCTATCGTTTTAGAGAGACGGAATGCCAATGCTGCTGGATGAACCTCTTGGCCTTATCGTTGAGCGCCTTCGCAGGCGGGGGACTGATGACGCATCGGTAGAAGTTAAAGCCTGCACGAATAAATTGAGCGCAGATGTATGGGAGACAGTGAGCGCTTTTGCGAACACTGCGGGTGGGCTCATTATTTTGGGCCTAAACGAAGCCGAAGGATTTGTTCCTTCGGCTAACTTTGCTATCGATAGGGTGCGCGATCAGTTTGTTTCGGGTATCGGAGACGGAGGCTCAGCAGCAGTGGTGGCCCATGCGCCGCGGTACGAGCTTGATCGAGGCGAGGTCGACGGGCTCCAGGTGCTTCTGGTGCGTATCTTTGAACTTGAGCTTAAAGCGAAGCCTTGCTATATCGGCGCGCGCGGCGTACAGAACGGTAGCTACAAGCGCGTGGATGATAAAGATATCAAGATGTCACCCGCTGAGCTATATGAGCTGCAGAGTGCGTTGCTTCCGAGCGATGCAGACGGCACGGTGGTTTCGGAGGCAACGGTCGAGGATTTGGATCCAGATGTCGTGCGGTCTATTATCGCGAATCGCCGGCTGCAGACCCCCCGCGTTTTGCGCGGGGCCGATACGTTGGAAAAGCAGCTGGTCAGACTCAATATCACTACAAAGGATGGTGCGGTGAAGCTCGCAGGGCTTCTGTCGGCGGGAATTTACCCCCAGCAGTTCTATCCCAAACTCATGATCGATGTCGCTGTCCATTCCGATGTGGAAAAATCTGCACCCGGGCAACCCCGGTTTATTGACCGCCAGTTGTGCGATGGCCCGATTCCGGCTTGCATCGAAGATGCCCTTGCCGCGATTGGACGGAACTTGCGCAAAGCGGCGATAGTGCAAGGTGCTGGCAGAAGGGAGGATTGGGAAGTTCCCCAGGAGGTTTTGCGCGAGGCCTTGGCAAATGCCTGCATCCATCGAGAATATTCGCCCATGTTTGTGGGGCAGGCCGTGAGTGTCGATATCTATCCAGACAGAATAGAGATCAAAAACCCCGGTGGGCTTTGGGGCGGAAAGACGGTGGACAATCTTGCAGACGGGGAATCGCGCTGCCGAAACCCAAAGCTCATGAGCCTAATGGGGGCGACGCCGTTAGAGCATGCCGAGGGGGCCGTTGCAGAAAGCCAGGGATCTGGTATCCCGGCTATGATTCGCGAGATGGAGTCTCGTTCGCTTGGAAGGCCGAAATTTATCGTTAAGGCCGATTCGTTTACGGTGCTGCTTTCCCGGCACGGGGCGGAGCTTGCTGAAAACCGCACGTGGATTCAGAGCCATGTGGGCACCGAGCTGACGGATCGCGAGGAAACATTGCTCATGTTTATGCGGGAGCATGGGTGCGTATACGATGTTCAAAAAATACGAGAGGCCCTGAAGTGGGATTCGGATGACATTCGCCTGATCTGCGGGGATCTTGTCGATAAACATGTCCTGTCAAAATGTGGCAAAGACACGTTTGAGATTATCGATATGAGCAGAGAATCGTCAGCTTCGACAGCGGATAGGATCCTGGAGGCTCTCAGCGCCGAAGTGGATATGACGGCGCGAGAAATAGCGGTTGCATCGGGGGTCAAAATTTCGTCCGTCCGCTACCATCTGCCAAAAATGGAGGATAAAGGGCTCATCGAAGTAATGGGTTCGTCGACGAGCCGCAACCGCCGCTATCGGAAGAAGTAGATGCAGCCGAATTGCCCCTCTACCATCTCTCGAAGTTTGATGGGTGCTAGAGGGGCGACTGCCTCGCGATATTTTCCCAAGATAAAACCTGCCAAAACAAACCTGTCCCTTTTTGGTAGGTTTTTGCCTTGAGAGCGGTACCATACAGGCAATGTTTAAACGAGAAAGGTGGGCTCCCATGGAACCTAAGCAGTACTACATCGGCATCGACGTCGGCGGCACTTCGGTTAAGGAGGGCCTGTTCGACGAGGACGGCAACCTGCTTGCCAAGGCCAGCGTGCCCACGCCTCCTATCGTTGACGCCGCGGGCTTTGCCGCGGTGACCGAGGCTATCGACCAGGTGGTCGCCAAGGCACAGATTCCGCGTGCCTTTGTGGCGGGCATTGGCCTGGCCGTTCCGTGTCCCATCCCGGCGTCGGGCGATGCCAAGGTCAAGGCCAACATTGCCATTAACCTGCCCGAGCTGAGGGTCGCCATTCAGAAGCACTGCCCCGATGCGGTCGTTAAGTATGAGAACGATGCCAACGCCGCTGCCATGGGCGAGGCCTGGCTCGGTTCTGCCAAGGGCGTGCAGAACGTGGTGATGGTCACCATCGGTACCGGCGTGGGCGGCGGCGTTATCGTTAACGGCGACGTGGTATCGGGCGTTGTGGGCGCCGGCGGCGAGATTGGCCACATGTGCCTGAACCCGGCCGAGGAGCGCACCTGCGGCTGTGGCGGCCATGGCCATCTGGAGCAGTATTCCAGCGCCACCGGCGTGGTGAGCAACTACCTTGCCGAGTGCAAGAAGGCGGGCGTCGAGCCCATTGAGCTCACCGGCCCCTCCGATTCCAAGGACGTGTTCCAGGCCTGCCGCGAGGGCGACAAGCTCGCGCTGGCCGCAGCCGACACCATGGCCGACTACCTTGGCCGCGCCCTGGCGCTTATCGCCAACGTGGTCGACCCCGAGATGTTCCTGATCGGTGGCGGCGCGTCCGCTTCGGCCGATGTTTATCTCGACAAGGTTCGCGAGCACTTTAAGCAGTACGCGCTCTCTGCCTCGCGCGAGACGCCCATTAAGGTCGCTTCGCTCGGAAACGACGCCGGCATCATCGGTGCCGCCTACGTAGCCCTGCGCGCCGCCGGTAAATAGCTGGTGCAAGGGGGTCAGGTTACTTTGCACCAACACGGTGCAAAAGGGACAGTCTTGGCCCCCATGCCTGCCCCAAAATATGCCGTGACCCTTCCGTCTGCGAAGGCTCGGCATCGGCGTGCTACCATAGCTACGTCCAAGTACACATATCAAGTGGAGGATATCCATGGCAAACGTTCTTGTCTTTGGTCACCAGAACCCCGATAACGACGCCATCATGAGCGCCGTCGTCCTGTCCCAGCTGCTCAACCAGGTTGAGTATGCCGGCAACACCTACGAGGCCTGCGCCCTTGGTCAGCTTCCGGCCGAGTCCGCCAAGCTGCTCGCCGACGCCGGCATCGCCGAGCCCCGCGTGATCGAGTCCGTCGAGGCCGGTCAGCTCGTCGTCCTCACCGACCACAACGAGTCTGCCCAGTCCGTCGCCGGCCTTAAGGACGCCACGGTCTTTGGCGTTGTCGATCATCACCGCATCGGCGACTTCGAGACCGCCGGCCCGCTGCACTACATCTGCCTGCCCTGGGGCTCCAGCTGCACCATCGTCACCAAGCTCGCCGGCGTGCTCGGCGTTGAGCTTTCCGACGTCCAGGCTAAGCTGCTGCTCTCGGCCATGATGACCGACACGCTCATGCTCAAGAGCCCCACCACCACCGATGTCGACCGCGCCGTCGCCGCCAAGCTCGGCGAGCAGGTGGGCGTCGACCCGGTCAAGTTTGGCATGGAGGTCTTCCTCACCCGTCCGTCCGGCTCCTTTACCGCTGCCGAGATGGTCGGCAACGACATCAAGATGTTCGAGCCCGCCGGCAAGAAGCTGCTCATCGGCCAGTACGAGACTGTCGACAAGACCCGCGCACTCGGCATGATCGACGAGATTCGCGAGGCCATGCGCGCCTACGCTGCCGAGAAGGGCGCTGACGGCATTGTCCTGTGCATCACCGACATCATGGAGGAGGGCTCGCAGGTCCTGCTCGAGGGCGAGACCGAGGCCGCTCAGAAGGGCCTGGGCATTGCCGACGAGCACGACGGCGTCTGGATGCCGGGCGTCCTCTCCCGTAAGAAGCAGGTCGCTGCCCCCATCATGGCCGCCTGCTAGGTTTAGTTCACTAAACGCCACGACCGGATCGCGGACGCCCCGCGCTCCGGTCGTTTTTTGTGCATGGCGCCGCGTCGTCTCTTGGACAGGCGTGCCCGTGCCGTTGGGCAAATAATGTTCAACCTGTGGTTCCGCTTTTCGGCCACGCCTGCGTGCTTGTCGTGCAGGGTAGGCTAGATGCAAGCGTAATACGTTAGAGTGCGGCGCCGCCACTTGGGCGGGCCGTGCTTTTTTAAGACGGGAGCCTTCCCGTGAAAGGAGCCGCCCATGGCAGCACCCGAGCAGCTGTTCAACGTCCGTGAGCGCAAGCGTTTTGAGCGTCACGACATCTGGGAGCGCATCGCCGAGAACGGCACGATTTCCGCCGCCGTCATGGTCTTCGCCGCCATCGCCGCCGTCATTTGCGCCAATACCGATGCCTACGAGGCCATCCATCACTTTTTGGAGACCCCGCTGTATGTGGGTCTGGGCAACCTTACGGCCGGTCTCACCGTTGAGCTTTTCGTCAACGACTTTCTCATGGCGATTTTCTTTTTGTTGGTGGGTATTGAGCTTAAGTACGAGATGACGGTCGGCGAGCTCAAGAATCCGCGTCAGGCCATGCTTCCCATGCTGGCGGCCGTGGGTGGCGTCGTCGTTCCCGCCTGCATCTACCTGATCTTTAACCATGCCGGCGCTCACAACGGTTGGGCCATCCCCATGGCAACCGATATTGCCTTCGCACTGGGCGTGCTGTCGCTTTTGGGCAATCGCGTGCCCAACGGCGTGCGCGTGTTCTTCTCGACGCTCGCCATCGCCGACGACCTCATCTCTATCGCCGCCATCGCCATCTTCTACGGTCAGAGCCCCAATCCGTTTTGGTTGGGCGCCGCCGCGCTTGTGACCTGCGCGCTCGTGTGGCTCAACAAGACGCAGCATTACCGCCTTGCCCCGTATTCGGTACTGGGTTTGCTGTTGTGGTTCTGCATGTTCAAGAGCGGCGTACACGCCACGCTTGCCGGCGTCATCTTGGCTTTTACCATCCCGGCCAAGTGCGGCGTCAAGCTCGATAGCCTTACCGATTGGTTGGGCGAGTGCCTGCCGTTGCTCGATGACCGCTACGATGACGAGGCACACATCCTGGGCCAGCATGACTTTACCGTCTCGACCACTAAGGTCGAGCGCGTCATGCACCGCGTCACCCCGCCGCTCATCCGCATGGAGCGTCTGATCTCCACGCCGGTCAACTTTGTGATCCTGCCGATCTTTGCGTTCGTCAACGCACAGGTTCGCCTAGTGGGCGTGGACATGAGCACGCTGCTCACCGACCCGGTGACGCTCGGCGTGTACTTTGGCATGCTGCTGGGTAAGCCGATCGGTATCTTTGGCATGACGTTCGCCTTGGTCAAGCTCAAGGCCTGCGAGCTGCCGCACAATGTCAACTGGCATATGATTGCCGGCGTGGGCATTCTGGGCGGTATCGGCTTTACCATGTCGATTCTCATCAGCGGCCTCGCCTTCCCGACGGCCCAGTTTGAGGTTCTGGCTGCCAAGGCCGCTATTCTCGCCGGCTCTGTCACCGCGGCCGTACTTGGCATGATCTACATGAGTGTGATCTGCAAGCACCCCGCGCCCAAGAACGAGTAGGCGCGTAGAAACAGACGCCAGAGCCTGCTCGAGCGCGTGTAAAACGCGGTTTTGAGTGGTACTTGCCACCTGCCGGACACCCCAGTGGCCAAAAAACGCCGTTTGTGAGTACTGTCACAAACGGCGTTTCATTTTAGGCGCGAAAAATAATGTACAAATCTATTCTGTCTGTGCATTAACGATTGCGTGGCTGGACGAAAAATGCCGATGCATCCTTCCAAAACCGGACACAAAAGGCCAAGACTGGCCTTTTTAATTCAAAATCGCTGTTACTAAAAAAGTAACAGTACTCATATTTGCTATTTTTTGACCACAGGCCCCAATGACTAGGTTTATTCCACGGTGCCGTAGATGGCGCCCCAGCCGTGGGCGGCCAAGGCGGAGTTGAGCTGGTCGCAAAGTGACTGGCGGTCGTAATAGCCGGGCGGTAGCAGGTTGACGATTTCCATGAGATCGGGCGCCAGGTCCAAGATTTCGGCCTGTACGATCAGATCCAGGCGGTCGATGGCGTGACGGTCGTAAAATAGTCCGTCGACCAGGCGCTGCAGGTCGCCGAATTCCTCGGCCTGGAATGATCCGTACTCCATAGTGCCTCCTTGGGCGCTTCACGCCGGCATGCGCGGCGATTCGTAATTCATTGCGATGGACTTAATCTATCACGGCTTCATAACGTTGCGACGGTGGCGGTCTATACTTAGAAGAATTGCAACGTACCGCTTCGTGAAAGGTCGCACCCATGCAGACGATCTACCAGAAGATGGAAACCACCGAACTCGATGCCGCCATCGAGGCGCTCAAAGCCGAGGTCGCCGAGGTCAAGGCCAAGGGCCTGGCGCTCGACATGGCCCGCGGCAAGCCGTCGCCCTCCCAGGTGGACATCTCTCGACCCATGCTCGATATCCTCAATGCCGATGCCGATCTGCACGACGGCAACGTCGACTGCTCCAACTACGGCTGCTTTGAGGGCATTCCCTCGGCACGCAAGCTGGCGGGGGAGTTCCTGGGTTGCCCCGCCGAGCAGACGCTCGTGCTGGGTTCGTCGAGCTTGCTGATCGAGCACGATATCGCCGGTATGTTCTGGCGTTGCGGCTCGTGTGGTAGCGATCCTTGGGAGGCTTACGAGGCAGCGCACGACGGCAAGAAGGTCAAGTTCCTGTGCCCGGTTCCCGGCTACGATCGCCACTTTGGCATTACCGCCGATCTGGGTATCGAGAACGTCCCCGTCGCGATGACCGACAACGGCCCCGACATGGACGAGGTCGAGCGCCTCGTCGCCGCCGACGATTCCATCAAGGGCATCTGGTGCGTGCCCAAGTATTCCAACCCCACGGGCATCACCTTTAGCGAGGACACTGTGCGCCGCCTGGTTGAGATGCCCACGGCCGCACCCGATTTCCGCATCTTCTGGGACAACGCCTACTGCGTGCACGACCTGTACGACGAGACCGACGAGCTCGCAAACATCTTTGACCTCGCTCGCGCGGCGGGCACCGAGGACCGCGTGGTGGCATTTGCCTCGACGTCCAAGATCACCTTCCCGGGCGCCGGTATCGGCTTTATCGGTGCGAGCCCCGCGGTCATCGCCGAGTTCTCCAAGCGCCTGAAGGCCGGCCTCATCAGCGCCGACAAGCTCAACCAGCTGCGTCACGTGCGTTTCCTTCCCACCATCGAGGCGGTCAAGGAGCACATGAAAAAGCATGCCGAGTTTCTGCGCCCGCGCTTTGAGGCCGTTGAGCGCAAGCTCACCGAGGGCCTGGGCGAGACGGGCTGCGCCACCTGGACGCACCCCTGCGGCGGCTACTTTGTAAGCTTCGATGGTCCCGAGGGTTCAGCCCAGAAGGTCGCCGCGCTCTGCGCCGACCTGGGCGTCAAGCTCACGCCGGCTGGTGCCACCTGGCCTTATGGCAAGGACCCGCGCGACACCAACATCCGCATCGCGCCGAGCTATCCCACGGTCGAGGACCTGGAGGCCGCGCTCGATGTGCTGGTGCTGGCCGTCAAGCTTGTCGCTGCCGAGCTTGCGCGTGCCGAGCGCGCCTAACGCGCGGCTTCCCGTACTATCCGCACTTTCGATACGTAAAGGAGCGTATACATGGATTTGGGTATTTCCACCAACCCCACGCCGGAGATCTACACCATTAAGGTAACCGGCGAGATCGATATCTCTAACGCCGATAGCCTGCGCAATGCTATCGACCTGGCGCTCGAGCAGCCCACTGAGGCCGTTGAGCTCGATTTTGCCCAGGTGAGCTACATCGATTCGACGGGCATTGGCGTGCTCGTGGGCGCCGCGCACCACGCGGTCGACCACGGTAAGCGCTTTAGCTGCACTAATGTGCAGCCCCAGGTGATGCGCGTGGTTCAGCTGCTGGGCGTCGACCAGGAGATTTCGATCACGGCGGCATAATCTTTGCCCCCAAAGGGGCATGCCGTTTGGCATATGTTTGTGATGCGCTCGGACGTTTTGGCGTCCGGGCGCTATACTTGACCGAATGAATAGACGAGTTCCGGCCGAATGGCGCGGTGCGGGCTCGACTCACATCGAGCCTTGGAGGTATGTGTGTTTGGTATTGGAGAGGGTGAGCTCGCGATCATCGTGGTCTTCGGCTTTTTGCTGTTTGGCCCGGATAAGCTCCCACAGATGGGCCGCACGATCGGCCGTGCCATTCGTCAGTTCCGCGAGACGCAGGAAAAGATGACGGCCGTTGTTCAGTCCGAGATAATCGATCCGGTGAGCGAGGCCGCGTCGGCCCCGGTCAAGCCCAAGAAGGCTGCCGTCGATGACGATTCCGATGCGGACGAGGATGCCGCCGAGGCGGCAGC
>CAJMRO010000020.1:0-23571 GCA_905215825.1 uncultured bacterium | reverse complement strand
AGGCATCGCATTAACCTGCTCGAGCGTGGTGGCAGCGGTGTTGGTTTCCTGTTTCATTATCCGATCGCTCCTTCCATCTCGAGCTTGATCAGGTTGTTCATCTCGACGGCGTACTCAAGCGGCAGCTCCTTGGAGACCGGGTTGGCAAAGCCATTGACGATCATGGTGCGGGCCTCTTCCTCCGGGATGCCGCGGCTCATCAGATAGAACACCTTGTCGTCGCCGATGCGGCCGATGGTGGCCTCGTGGCCGATGTCGACATTCTTGGCGCGGATGTCCATGGCGGGGATGGTATCGGAGCGGCTTTGGTCGTCGAGCATGAGCGACTGGCAGCTCACGGTTGCCTTGGAACCCTCGGCCTTAGGCGTGGCCACGATGGAGCTGCGGAACGTCTGGATGCCGCCGCTCTTGGAGATGCCCTTGGTCTCGACGGTTGCCGATGTCTCGGGTGCGTTGAGCACGACCTTGCATCCGGTGTCGAGGTTCTGGCCGGCACCGGCAAAGGTGATGCCGGTAAAGCTCGAGCGGGCGCGGCGGCCGTTGAGCACGCTCATGGGGTAGAGGTAGCCCACGTGGCTGCCGAAGGAGCCGCTGATCCACTCGATGTCGCCGTCCTCGTCCACGCGCGCACGCTTGGTGTTGAGGTTGTACATGTTCTTGGACCAGTTCTCGATGGTAGAGTAGCGCAGGTGCGCGCGCTTGCCCACAAAAAGCTCCACAGCGCCGGCGTGGAGGTTGGCCACGTTGTACTTGGGCGCGGAGCAACCCTCGATAAAGTGCAGGTCGGCGTCGTCCTCAACGATGATGAGCGTGTGCTCAAACTGGCCGGCGCCCTTGGCGTTGAGGCGGAAGTAGCTCTGCAGCGGAAAATCGAGCTTGGTGCCCTTGGGCACGTAGACAAACGAACCGCCCGACCACACGGCTCCGTGCAGGGCCGCAAACTTGTGGTCGGTGGGCGGGATGAGCGTCATAAACTTCTCGTGGATGAGCGGCTCCCACTGCGGATCGTGCAGGGCCTCCTCGATGCCGGAGTAGACGATGCCCATCTTGGACGCCGTGTCCTGCATGTTGTGGTAGACGAGCTCGGAGTCGTACTGCGCGCCGACGCCCGCCAGGTAGCTACGTTCGGCCTCGGGGATGCCCAGGCGCTCAAAGGTGCTCTTGATGTCGTCGGGCACCGACTCCCAGTCGTGCTTTTGGTCGGTGTTGGGTTTGACGTAGGTGACGATGTTGTCCATGTCCAGGCCCTCGATGGAGGGGCCCCACGTCGGGTCGGGGAAGCGGTTGAAGATCTCGAGGGACTTGAGGCGCAAGTCGAGCATCCACTGCGGCTCGTCCTTCTTGGCGCTGATCTCGCGCACGATGTCGGGCGTGATGCCGGCGTCGAGACGCTCGAATCCCTCCTCGCCATAGGTGAAGTCGTAGAGGCTGCGGTCGATGTCCGCGACCTCGGTGCGGTTCTTGGTCATTGCGTCGCCCCTTTACGCCTGCTGCTCGGCAGCGGCGGCCTCGGCCTGGGCGCGCTGCTCGGCGGCCTCGCGCTCGAAGGTCTCAAAGCCGTTCTTGTCGATCCAGGGGATGAGCGAGGCGTCGTCTTCGCGCACGATGTGGCCCTTGACCATAACGTGGACGCGGTCGACATCCAGGTGTTCCAGGATGCGCGTGTTGTGCGTGATGATGAGCATGGAGCCGTCGCAGCTCTTGCGATAGGCGTCCATGCCGTGGCTGACGGTGGACAGGGCGTCGACGTCCAGGCCCGAGTCAGTCTCGTCCAGGATGGCGAGCTTGGGCTGCAGCAGCAGGAGCTGGAGCATCTCGACCTTCTTTTTCTCGCCGCCCGAGAAACCTACGCCCAGCTCGCGGTTGAGGTAGGCGGTATCCATGTTGAGCTCGGCCGCGAGCTCCTTGACGCGACGGCGGAATTCCTTGCCCTTCATCTCCAGGCCGGGGCGGCCGGCGATGCTGGCGCGCAAAAAGCTCGACAGTGGCACGCCGGGGATCTCGACCGGGGCCTGGAAGCTCAGGAACAGGCCGGCGCGCGAGCGCTTGTCGGTGGTGAGCTCGGTGATGTCCTGGCCGTCGAAGACGATGCGGCCGTCGTTGACCGTGTAAACGGGGTCGCCCATGACCAGGTGGCCGAGGGTGGACTTGCCGGCGCCGTTGGGTCCCATCAGCACGTGGGTCTCGCCGGCGGCGACGTTAAGGTTGACGTTGTGGAGGATGGTCTTCTCGTCCACGGAGGCGGTCAGACCTTCGATGGAAAGCAGCGGATTTGCGCTCATGCTGTCCCTCTCTGTATATGGTGTACTCATAGGTGTACTAAACCCTAGGAATCTTCTCGGAATAAAGTTACTATGGGTTCGGCGTTAGTCAAGGGAAAACCCGACTAATCCACTCGACTTTTCAAATTCTGGGACAAAATAACCTGTTGTGTTTGTCCCACTTACTTTAAATTTGGGACAAACAAACCTGGCTATGTTGTCCCAGATGCGATGGGAGGGTAGGTATGCTCATTTCTTCCAAGGGCCGCTATGCCCTCCGACTGATGATCTATATCGCGGCGCTGGGCGACGCCGAGGGCAAGATTGCCTTGCGCGAGGTTGCCGACCGCGAGCATATCTCGCAAAAGTATTTGGAGCAGCTGGTGCGTCCGCTTATGAAGGCGGACCTGCTTAAGAGCGTGCGCGGCAAGGGCGGCGGCTACATGATGGCCAAGGACCCGGCCGAGGTGCGTGCCGGCGACATCCTGCGTGCCGTTGAGGGCAGCACGGCTCCGGTGGCGTGCGATGGCATCGACAACAGCTGCGCCCGCAGTGACCTGTGTTCCACCGTCAAGTTCTGGCGTGGCCTTGACGAGGTCATCGAGAACTATGTTGACGGCGTGACGTTGGCCGACCTGGCCGCCGTCCCCGAAATCAACTTTGACATTAAGCTGTAGGTTGACCGTAATTCCTTAAGATTTCGCGGAGGGTTGTTGCCGTTTACCGAGGGGTTGTTGTGCAACAACGGGCGAGCTGCAATACTTATTTTTATCTTTGCAAACTGAACTTTAACTACACCAATGCAGGGAGGATCTTATGCAGCCCAAGCATTCTGCGATTGTCGCGGGCCTGACGCTGGCGCTTTCGTTTGGCGCCGTTTCCGCGCCGGCACCCGCCGCTGCCGAGGAGCCCACGCCAGGCGTTGCCTCGGATGCCACCGATATCGATAAGGGTCTCTACACCCAGCAGTCCTTCTCGGGCGTGCTGAGGTCGGTCCAGGGCGTTTCGTTTGTCAACGTGACTACCGAGATGAAGTACTTTACCAAGTACGAGAGCCATGGTAACTATAACCAGGGCTTTTCGTATGGTGACGGCTACAACGCGCTGGGCTATTACCAGTTCGACCGCCGTTGGTCGCTCATTCCGTTTATGAAGCAGGTCTACAACTACGATTCTGCTAAGTACGGCATGCTTAAAGCTGCGATTGATCGCGGCAACGAGATTTCCAACACGAGCAATGCCATGTACGAGAACGGCCAGCTCACCGAGCTGGGCCATATCGCGCAGGATGCCTTCCAAGGTGCTTATAACACCGATCCTGCTGAGTTTTCGGCTCTGCAGGATGCGTATGCGTACAACTCGTACTATGCGGTGACCGAGGCGTGGCTTAAGAGCGCTCTTGGCATTGACATCTCCGGCCGCGCCGATTGCGTCAAGGGCATGGTGTGGAGCATCACCAACATGTGCGGCACCGGTGGCTGCAGGGACTTTTTCCGCTGGGCGAATCTTTCCAACGATATGTCCGACCGCGAGTTTGTGACGGCGCTTTCCAACAGCGCGGTCAATAACGTGGCGACTAAGTATGCAAGCCAGCCCCAGTACCACGAGGGCTGGA
The DNA here is from genome assembly GCA_905215825.1 of uncultured bacterium. Lineage (GTDB taxonomy): Bacteria > Actinomycetota > Coriobacteriia > Coriobacteriales > Coriobacteriaceae > Collinsella. The sequence continues at coordinate 19,695 of CAJMRO010000020.1, read as the reverse complement.
AGAACCGCTACCGCAATGAGCTAAAGGACTGCTTGGTTTATATCGCTGAGGACGAGGCTGCCGCCGCGACGCCCGTGCAGCCCGAGCCTACGCCGGCGCCCTCGCCGACACCTGATTCGAATGACGAATCGAGTGACGATGTCAACGATGACAGGATGGATGCGCCCTCGACCGATGCTGACGGTAATGGCTCTGCTGGTGGCACTACCAACGACGGCTCTACCCCGAACGGCTCCAATTTGAACGGCTCTGCTGCGGGCGATTCGCCTTCAAGCTCTGCCGGCAATACGGACAGCGACGCTTCTGGTTCGACTGGCGCTGACACCTCTAACTCATCTACCGGCTCGAGCGATTCGTCCGTTGACACCGGCTCTAACAACGGCTCCGGCTCTGACGCAGCCCCTGATTCCGATGCTTCCAAGGACGACTCGAATAAGGCGCCGGACGCCCCTGTTGCTTCGCCGGACAAGAAGCCTTCTTTCTCCGTGCAACTCGGTTCTACGCTGGGCTCTTCGCTGATGGCTGGCGTCAATAATGGCTCGACCCAGAACAAGGACAACTCTGATCAGGTTTCCACGGAAAAGACCGAGGCCGCAAAGGGCGACTCCAAGGACAAGGCTTCCGAGAAGACCGAATCTGATAAGGGTTCTAGCTCTGAGGAGAAGGACGACAAATCCGCTCAGAAGAAGGACGAGGGTAAGAAGTCTGAATCTGAGGATAAGGACGAGAACAAGGGCAAGACCGACAACCAGAACCAAGAGCAAAATGACTCCAAGACGGTGACCACTACAACCACGACGACTACAACGACCAAGTCATCTGGCGGTAACATGCCCAAGACGGGCGACCTTATCGTTATGGCGAGCCTTGCCAGCGCGAGCTTGGCCACGCTGGGCGCTACGTCCATCGTGAGCGGTAAGCATAAGCTCGATCAGCAGAAGAAAGCTTCTGGGGAGGACGGCTCGGAGGAGTAGCCTCTCGGTTGCTAGATAACTAAAGAGTCGGAACGGGGTCCGGTGCGAATGCATCGGGCCCCGTTTTGTTGTGCAACGATTAGTTATGCCCCCTCACACCTCTTGTTGCTACCGTTGCCCGATATGTTCGCGCGGCGTCGTCGGTACGCGCGAGGCGGTCATTACAATTGGCATCGTGCAGCGATTTAGGGGGAACGTTTTGGTGTCTGAACAGGCAAATGTTGATTGTGCTGCTGGCTTTGGCGTGCGTTTGATCGGCTGTGCCGACGATGCGGCTTTGCCCATTGGCGTGCACGACTATGCGGAGGCTCTTGGTTGCTGCATGCTGGTTGACAAGACCATGTTTATTGCCGATGTGTTGGACTGCGACGCGTCCGTTGTGGTGTGCTGTCGACCCGAGGGTTTTGGCAAGAGCATGAACTTGTCGATGCTCAGGGCTTTTCTGGAGCGTCCAGCGGTCGGTCGCTCTGGTCAGCGTTTGTTTGCCGATGCTCAGATTTGGGATGCGAACGGCGGGCGCTATCGGGATGAGTATGCTTGCTATCCGGTGATATCGCTGGACTTTTCTGGCGCTGGGAGGCGTGGCCCCGCTGTTGCCGGCGTCGTGCGCGATGCCCTTTCGGGCGAGTGCGCTCGCTTGTTGGCGCTCTTGGAGGCTCCGGATTTAGCTCGAGATAAGGTGCGTCACATCGAACGTGTTGCGCGTGGCGTGGCGAGCGCGGACGAGGTTGACTCGGTGCTCGGTGTGCTCATAGAGCTGCTGGAGATTGCCTGCGATGAGCAGGTTGTATTGCTCGTTGATGGGTGCGATGCGGCGTGGTCTCGTCGTGCGAGCGCGAGGGACGCTTCCGACGCCGATCCGGCAGAACTACTTGACCGTGCGCTGTTTGACGTCATTGCCACTGCGCGCGATTCGTTGCGGCTGACGTGTCTGATGGGGGAGTGTTCCGGTCCCGCCGAAGCGGCGCTTTCTTCGCGCGGCTGCTCGTATTGTCTGACGACGCCGCTGTCGGCGTGGTGTGACCGTTGGTTCGGTTTTTCGGATGCCGAGGTCGAGGCTCTGTTGAATCATGCTGGGCGCGAGGAATACCTGGATGATGCGCGTGAATGGCTCGAGGGATATCGGTTTGGCAGGGCCTATTGCTCGAGTCCAGAGCGTGTGATCGGTTTTCTGGGCCGAGGCTGCACGGCGCCTGTGCGTGCCGATCTGTATGGATATGCCGATTGTCTGAGTAGGGTAGTTGCCGGGTGGAATCTCGACCGCCTTTCGGTCTTGTTTGATTTGCTCGAGGCCCATGGGTGCGCTGAGGTCCCGCTTTGTTTGGGCACTGCAGAGCCAGATGTCTCGCCTGACGATGGCATGTGGACAGCGCTGTATCTGTCCGGTTTTCTCACGACGGATATGACTGAGGAGCCGGAGCATGGCGATCGCCTCCGTGCTTTGCGATTGCCCAATAACGAGCTTCGCCAGACCTTGCGTCTAGTGATTATTGAGTGGTTTGAGTGCGCTGCAGAAGACATTCGAGACGTCGATGCGTTTCGCGACGGGCTGTGCCATGGGAACGAGGATACCGTGAGGCGGGCGCTAAGCCGCATCTTAGGAGATGCGGGAATCGGTGCGACCGACCCAGATGCGCCACTGCCATATCATCTGCTCTTGCAGGGGCTCTGCTTTGGCTTGCCGGGCTATGCCAATCCTGCCTCGAGGCGAAAGTGTGGCGCGGGTCGCTGCGACATCCAGGTTTTTCCTACGGGCGCCGTGTTCGACATAGCCGATACGATCGGTATGCTCGATGAACGTCCGCTGATAACGATCAACATGATGTATGACCCCGGTGTGGATGCGCTGGGCCTGGAATTGCTGGCCGTGCAGGCGCTGCTCGACATAGAGCGCGACGGCATCGACGAAATCCGTGTGCCGCGCCCCGGCGTGGGTCGCATGCGCTGGGGGTTCGGTTTTGATGGGCAGCATGTGGCTACGGTGTGCCAGCGGCTTTAAGCGCCGAGGTGTTTCCGGCTTCCGTTACTCGGTGTCCTTCATGGGCGGCATGGGCTTCCAGTTGGGATCCTTGACGATCTTGCGGGCGTCCTTCATGCCTCGGCGCAGCGCCGGAATACCGGTCTTAAAGCACTTGTCAACGGCAGCCAGGCGAATGAACTCCTTGCAGAAGGTCGCGACGTTGCCCAGACGGAACAGCGCGGGGTGATAGTCGCCGTAAATCTGCATGTAGCGGGCCAGATAACCGCGGTTGCGCATGATGTAGTAGCGGTTGGTGTCGCTCGTAGAGTTGAGCTGGCGCTTGCCGGCGATATCCCAGTTAGAGACAGCGCGGGCACGCTTGAGCACCACGTCGGCAACAACGGCGGCGGGGAAGTGCTGGCTGGCCACGTAGCCGTAGCAGGCATCGTCGCCGTAGATGAAGAATCGCGCATCCGGCAGGCCGATCTTGTCGACCACGCGGCGCGAGAACAGGCCGCCTTCAAAGCACAACTGGTTCATGGCGCGGTAGCCCTTGGGGCCCAGGTCCCACTTAGCGATGGGGTTGGGGATACCAAGCGAAAGGATGAGCTGGTACTGCCAAAAGAAGGCGCCGCCGTCAAAGTCCAGGCGCGAACCCTGGATGACATCGTAGCGGTCGGTCCACTTGGCAAGACGCTCGATGCCTTCGGGGATGACGAGCACGTCGTCGTCCATCACCCAGAACCACTGGGCGCCCAGGTCGTAGGCGCATTTGGTGCCGGCGGAGAAGCCACCTGCACCGCCGCCGTTTTCGAGCTGTGGTGCGTAGATGACGCGGTCGGTGCCGCCCTTCGCGTCGGGCTGTTCGATGTCGGTGCCCCACAGGTTGGCCAGGCGCTCGTTGAATGCGGTGCACATGGCCTCGGTCTCACGCGAATTCTCGTTATCGACGATCACGATGCGCCAGGGCGCTGCCGTAAGCTCGGTCATGGAGTCGAACAAGTTGGCCAGGAGTTCCTGGCGCTTGTACGTAACGACGACAATGGCGAGCTTATCGATGGGAGCGGGAAGGGTTGAAGGCATGGGGCAATATATCCTTTCACGCGCGGCGGGTGAGTGCAGCGCGGAAGCTATCGAATACGTCCTTGGGACTGTCCTATTGTAAAGGCTCGGCGCACCTTGGCGGCAAGCTTTGAATAAAACGCAGGAACCTGCCACGGCTGTAGCGGCTTTAGCGTCTGACGGCAGCGTGTCTATTGCCTCTTGAGCTTGCGTTCAATAAGACTTCTAGTTGCATCGATGATGAGAAGTGCCAGAGCAAAGACGATGCTAATGACGATACCCGTGACGATACATATAGCTGCCGGGCTGTTTTGGCTGATCAGTATGTTTGCGAGCAACGTATTGAAGACGGGACGCCACAGGCTACTGGTGAGCGACTGCATCACATAGAAACCAAGCGTGGCGGTCGATAAGGTGACGATGACACCTGCGGTCCGTGGATTGCCTGAGGCCCTGCGCCGGGTCGCCGCAAAGAGCAGAGAGGCGGCAGCGAGGGCAAACGAGATCAACGAGGTTGATTTGTAGGAGAGGACTGCCATCGCCGTGAGGTTGCCGGTGAAGGAGAGTGCTCCTTCCAGGATGGTGGCGAGCGCCAAAACCGTTACGAGCGAGCGCATGCCCAAGGCGCCCGCCCTGTCCGAATCCATGGCGTCGGTTACGTCGCGGAGCAGTCCGCCGATCAAAAACGCGACTACGTACGTGGTAGCGCTCATGAGCTTTTGGAGCCAAGAAAACTCGCCGGCGCTTGTCGCACTCATGGCGGCCAAATACCCGTTAACAACGAATACGAGGATTCCAACGGCGATGACCGTCGTCGTGTAGGTTTTCTGGGAGAGTCGGCTCTTGGCCAGTCCAAACCATGGCGCCATGAAAACTGTGGCGGCATAGACCCAGATAAACTCAAGCCCAAGCGTGTACCAATAGTGCGTATTGAGGGTAACATCGGGAATGGGTGAGACGACCGTGGACCACGCGAGCGCCACGAGGCAATAAAACGCAGTGGGCATAATGACCTTGCCAAGGCGCTGCGCCGTCCGTTGCATTTGCGACTTCCACGTTGCTCCACCGTCCCAAGCACGCGCGGCCGAAGCGATGAGAAAATAGCCCGAGATCATAAAGAAGACCTCGTTGGCCCAGCAGCCCAGCAAGTTGATAAAACCGAGCACGCCGGAATAGGGGAACATCGCAAGTGGGGCATATTCCACGGCGCCGAAACAGGTTGCCTGGAAGGTCCACTGAAAGGTGTGGAACACCGCGATGCCGACGACCGCGACCAAACGCAAGGCTTCGATGGGCATGTTGCGTGCGGCTTTGGGCTGCATGACGTCCTTTCTTATCGGTTTGCCTCTGCGAGCTCCATAGATTATATAAACGCCCGCTGGCGCGCTGACCCTTTGATACCATGAAACGACAGGTATTTCCTAAGGAGCACATTTGTCTACTAACGCCTCTGGCAGCCCTGTTCTGTCGCTGCTTATTCCCATTTACAATGTTCAGCGCTACCTGCGCGAGTGCCTCGATTCCGCCCTGGCGCAGACGCTCAAGGATATTGAGATCATCTGCATTAACGACGGGTCGACCGACAACTCGCCGGCGATTATCCGCGAGTATATGGAGCGCGATGGGCGCGTCAAGATGATCGACAAGGTCAACAGCGGCTACGGCGACTCAATGAACCACGGTCTGGAGATGGCGCGTGGCAAGTACGTTGGCATCTTGGAGTCCGATGACTTTATGGCGCCCGACGCACTCGAAAAGCTTGTCTCGGCCGCCGATAGCAATAATGCCGACTTTGCGAAGGCTAACTTTGATTTCTACTGGTCTAAGCCCGAGGAGCGCCGTTCGCTGCACGAGATGTTTAAGGCCAAGGACTGCGACAAGCCGGTGCACCCGAGCGACACGACGCAGTTCTTTAAGCAAAAGCCGTCGATTTGGTCGGCCGTGTACCGTCGCGATTTTCTTGAGCGCAACGGCATCAAGTTCTTGCCGACTCCGGGGGCATCCTTTCAGGACACGTCATTCGCCTTTAAGGTGATCGCGTGCGCCGATAAGGCTGTTTACCTGCATGATGCTGTTTTGTCGTATCGACAGGACAACGAGAATTCCTCGGTCAATTCTTCGGCTAAGGTCTTTTGCGTCAATACCGAGTATGCCGAGATTGAGCGTTGGATTCGAGAGGATTATGCCCGCGACCACGCAAGCGTCGATGTCGCGCGCATGCTCAAGTTCAATCAGCTCATTAAGTACGATTCGTACATGTGGAACTACGTGCGCCTGGCGCCTAAGTTCTATAAGGAGTTCCTGGTGCAGATGGCCAAGGAATTTCAGGCGGCCTTGGACGCCGGGGACTTTTCGCTTGACGACCTCAAGCCGTGGAAGCGCGCAAATCTCGCTGTCATCCTCAAAGATCCTGAGGGCTGGGTTGACGAGCACCCGAGTTTTGCGACGGATGGTGCCTTGGGGCGTGCTAAGTATTACGCCTCGGTTGGAGGCCCAGGCGTGGTTGCTGCCTTCCTCATCGAATCGCTGAGGGGGTAGGTCGGCATGGGAGAGGCCTCGTGTCCTAAAGCTACCATTGTCGTCCCCGTTTACAACTCTGCGCGCTCGATTCAGCGATGCCTCGATTCGCTGTTGGCCCAGTCCGAGCGCTCGATTCAGGTTGTCTGCGTCAACGACGGTTCGACTGATGATTCGTTGAACGCGTTGCGCCAGATCGCGCAGGCCGACGATCGTGTACTGGTGATTGGCCAGGAAAACGCGGGCGTCTCGTGCGCTCGAAATGCCGGTATCGATGCTGCCGAGGGCGAGACCGTCTTTTTTGTGGACGCCGACGATTACATCGATGCCCAGACGGTCGAGCGCGTGCTGCATGCCATGGAGTCTGCGGATGCCGAGGCCGCCGTTTTTGGCGGCGTCTGTGAACCTGCCGATGCTGCCCCCAAACGCGTCCAGCAACTCATGAGCCCCAAAGCTGGCACCTTCGGCGCCCGTGATCCCCAACTGCTGTTCCATTCGAATGCGCAGCCCTATGCCTGCCGTGCGGCTTTTTCGCGCGAGCTGCTCAATCGCGAAGGTATTCGCTTCGCCCCCGGTCTGGCTTTGGGCGAGGACGTCGTCTTCCAATTTGCGGCTTATGCGCTTGCCCACAAGACCGTCGTCATGCCGGACAAGTTCTACCACTACGTGATGGAGAGCGAATCGGCGACGCACGAGTTCAACAGTGTCGAGGCTCGCGCCAAAAAGCTCGATGCCCATATGAGAATGCTCGAGGAGGTCTTGGAGGACTGGGCGGGCTACGGTCTTATGGACCTGTGTCCCGGCGAGCTGATCACCTGGTTCCTGGACCTTATCGTGTTTGATTTGGCGCGCTTGGATTCCGATGACTTCCATCGCGTGGCGGCTCGCGTCAACATGGACCTCACGACGTTTTTGGGAACGGAGTGGGCGGATATGCCTGCTAAGGGCGCCGTTCGCCGTGTTGCCCACAAGCTCGTTGCGGCGACCTCGGGCGTTTCGATGGCAGATGCCACGCTGTTCTATCTTTCGACTCGCGGTCTCAAAGCCTGCCTTGAGCGCTTTATATAATTCCAAGCGCTGCCGCCCGCCGCAACCCGGCTGCTAAAATAACCCTGTTACACGCTATTCAACAGGAGGTTCTCTTGCAGAACTCTGATACCCCTAAAGTTTCGCTGCTTGTTCCCATTTGTAATGTCGAACGCTACCTGCGCGAGTGCCTCGATTCTGCCGTGACTCAGACGCTCAAGGACATCGAGATCATCTGCATCAATGACGGTTCCACCGATAGCTCGCCGGATATCATTCGCGAGTACATGGAGCGCGACCCCCGTGTAAAGATGATCGACAAAGCCAACAGCGGCTACGGTGACTCGATGAACCGCGGCCTGGAGATGGCGCGCGGCGAGTACGTGGGCATCCTTGAGTCCGACGACTTTATGTTTGAGGATTCGCTCCAAAAGCTGGTTGCCAAGGCCGATGCTGAACATGCCGATGTGGTAAAGGGCGACTTTTACCTGTATTGGTCCACGCCCAGTGAGCGCCGTGAGCTGTTTGGGATTATCGATGAGCATATGACGGGCGCCGCGTATCGCCCCGTCGATCGCCCGGGGATCTTCTACCGCAAACCTTCCATTTGGTCGGCTATCTATCGACGCGAGTTCCTCAACGACAATCAGATTCGGTTCCTTCCCACGCCGGGCGCCTCGTATCAGGACGCAGGCTTTAACTTTAAGGTTTGGGCTTGTGCCGAACGTGCCGCGTTTATTACGGACCCCATTTTGTGCTATCGCCAGGATAACGAGAAGAGCTCCGTTAATTCGCCCAACAAGGTGTTTTGCGTGTGCGACGAATATGCCGAGATGCAACGTTTTTTGGACGAGCGTCCCGAGCTCAAGGCTCAGCTCCAGGGTATTTTAATGCGCATGAAGGTCGATACGTACCGCTGGAATGATGAGCGTCTGGTCGATGAGCTGCGTGGGCAGTTTTGGGACAAGGCTTCCCCCGAGCTCAAGGCCGATTGGGATGCCGGTCGCTTTGACCTGTCGCTGTTTGATCCGCGTGGCGAGACCGACTTGCGCCTGATGGTCAAGTCGCCCCGCGCCTATATCGATTCGCGCTTTGACTTTAAGAAGCCGGGCAAGCTCAATACGTTTAAGCATTACTTTAAGATTGGTGGCCTGCCGCTGGTCTGGCGCGTGCTGACGTATCAGCGCTCCTACGGCGACAACCCGCATCCCGATGACGTCCCGGCCGCACAGTAGGAGCGAGTGACTATGGCTACCCCCAAGATTTCCGTTGTCGTTCCCATCTATAAAGTTGAGGAGTGCCTGGCCTGGTGCCTGGACTCCCTGCTTGCGCAGGATATGCCCGATTGGGAAGGTGTGCTGGTCAACGATGGCTCGCCGGATGGCTCGCGCGATATTGCGGCCGCTTATTGCGAAAAGGACGCTCGCTTTACGCTGGTCGATAAGGAGAACGGCGGCCTGTCGAGTGCACGTAATGCAGGCATCGCCGCGTCCACGGCGCCTATCGTCGCGTTTTTGGATTCCGACGACCGCTTTACGCCCGATGCGTGCCGTGTGATCGTCGATGCCTTTGAGCGCGAACGCTGTGATGTTTTGACCTTTGGCGCGAATCCGTATCCGCTGGAGGCGGGGTATCCGTGGCTTAACTATGTGCTGAGCCCACGCGATGTGTCGTTTGAAGGCTATAGCTCCGATCTGCTGTTTAAGGAAGCATCTCGCCCCTTTGCATGGCGCACCGCCTGCAAGCGTGAGTTTTTGCTGGGCAACGGGATCGTGTTCGACGAAACCGTTAAGTATGGCGAGGACCAGGTCTTCGATTTTGCCGTGTACGGTCGTTCGCACAAGAGCGCGCTTATCTCGAACAAGCTGTATGACTACCGCGTGGCGCGCAAGGGTTCGCTCATGGACACTATGCGCTACGACGACGAGACGCGTCTGCTGGAGCACGTGAAGATTTACTCCGCGGTGCTGACTGACTGGCAGCGCGACGGTCTCGATGCACAGCATGCCGATGACCTGGCGTACTTCCTATGCGATCTGGTACTGTACGATGCGCTCAGGTTGCTGGGTTCGGACTGCGGCAAGGTGTTTGCTGCCGTTGCCACGGCGCTTGCCGGTTCTGCCGCGGGCAGCGATGCTGCGCTCGCACAATGCGCTCCTTCTGTTGCTGCTATGGTGCGTGCGGCGCTTACCAGCAAGGCCCCCAATGCCCGTGAGTGCAAAAAGCTCATGTTCGATTACGACGTCTTGAGGTTTGGGCGCCTGGGTGCCTGCAAACGCATGGCAGCGAACGCCCTGGGAAAGCGAGAAGTGTAGATGAGTATCAAGCGTTTGACACTTTGCCGCAGTCAGGGCCGTCTGTTTGTGTTGCTTCGTTTTGCCGGCCAGGATGTCGCCGCGCTTATTGAGCAAGAAGGTTCTCAGGCCTTTGTCCGCGCGACGACGAGCGGTTCTTGTGTGCCGTCGCTGGTACTCCCGGTTGACCATGGCCGTGTGCTGGCGCTTTGCCCTTCCGTTGCCGATTACGAGCGCGAGCTCGCCGTCTTGGTGCTTCCGTTTTTGGATGGCTCTGCGATCGACGCTGCATTTGTGTCCGGTGGCCAAAAGCTTGGCGCCATTCGCCTCGATAGCCGCGTGGCCAAGCTGGAATCCAAGATTAACTACAAAGCAAAGCCTGCGCTGTGCGCGCTTATCCGCGATGCGCAGCGTGGCGAATGCTGCGGTCGCTACGAGATCGATGCCATTCGCTATTTGCCGACAGACGCCGGCGCGGTGTGGCGCTATGAGGTTACGTGGGCGGGAGACCCCCAGTGCGCACCTGAGCTCCAGGTCTTCGATACGCATATGAACGCTATCGATATCACCGTGCATGTGTTTGAGTCGCAGGTCTATGTGCCGCAGCAGGACGGATGCCGCGTCAATAAAACGTTTCTGAGCGTTGAGATGCCTCAGGATATACGAGATTTTGTCGCGATTGTGGGCGATCCCACAGAGCAGATCCAGAGCGGGTTTTGCGCCATGGATGGTCGCCTGTACAACGGCATGGTCGACGACAGCTGGAACCGTATGAAGGACGCGCGTGCAGACGACGCAGCTTATCGACGTTGGTTTGAGCAGCATCGCGCAAAGCCGGGCGATTTGGCGTGCCAGTGTGTCACTTCGGTGGCCTTTGCCTATAGACCGCTCGTGAGCATTGTGGTGCCGTGCTACAAGACTGATCGGGTCTACCTGCGCGAGCTGCTGGACTCGGTGCTAGCCCAGAGCTATGACAACTGGGAACTGCTCCTTATGGATGCCTCGCCCGAATGGGACGCGGTTGCCGACCTTGCGGCAGGTGCTCACGACGAGCGCGTTCGTCGCATCGGGCTGCCCGGCAACGGCGGCATTGTGGTCAACACCAACGCAGGTATCGAGCAAGCGACGGGCGACTACATCGCGTTCCTGGACCATGACGACATTCTGGAGCCGGACGCGTTATTCCAGTATGTTTCCGCGCTGAATAAGGCGGCCGAGGGCGAGCGCCCCCAGGTCTTGTTCTGCGACGAGGATATGTTTCAGAAAACGGGGGAGTGGGGCCAGCCGGTCTTTAAGACGCGGCTCAACGTCGATCTGCTCTATAGCCATAACTGCGTGACGCATTTCCTGATGGTGGAGAAGGCGCTCATCGATCACATTGGTATGTCCCCAGAAGACGTTGCGGGCGCCCAGGATTACGACCTGACGCTCCGCTGCCTTGCAGCCGGCGCGCGCTTTGAGCACGTTGCGCATGTGCTGTATCACTGGCGCGTGCATCCGGGATCGACCGCCGACGGTTCTGCCGATAGCAAGCCGTATGCTATTGAAGCCGGGCGCCTTGCGCTTCAGCGCCACTTTAACGCGCTGGGCATTTGCGGAACGGTCGAGGAGACCGAGATGCCGTTTGTCTATCACATGCGTTATGCGCTGCCGGAGTCTGCGCCGCTGGTGAGCATTGTGATTCCCACCAAGGATCACGTTGAGACGCTCGATGCCTGCGTGATGTCGATCGCTCAGAAGGCAACGTATGCCAATTACGAGATCGTCTTGGTGGAGAACAACAGCAAAGCCCCGGAGACGTTTGCGTATTACGAAACCCTGCCAGAGCGCGTGACTGCTGCATCCGAAGGTAAGGGCATCGCACACGTTGTGTACTGGCCGGGTGAGTTCAATTACTCCAAGATCATTAACTTTGGCGTTGAGCATGCCAGGGGCGACTATCTGCTGCTGCTCAACAACGATACCGAGGTCATAAGTCCGGACTTTATCGAAGAGATGATGGGGTATCTGCAGCGTCCCGATGCGGGCGTGGTGGGCGCCAAACTCTACTTTGCCGATCATCTGGTGCAACATGCCGGCATCTTGGTTGGCGTGCGTGGCGCACTTGCCCATGCCAACCAGGACTTCTCGGCAAAGCGCGAGGGCTATCTTGCCCGCGCTGTGCGCCCCGGTAACTTTAGCGCCGTAACTGGTGCCTGTCAGATGGTCCGACGCGACGTATTTGAGCGGGTCGGAGGCTACGACGAGGAATTCGCCGTCGGCTTTAACGACGCGGACTTTTGTCTGCGCGTGTGGGAGGCGGGCTATCGAACCATCTATACGCCCTATGCCGAGCTGTATCACTACGAGTTCACCTCGCGCGGCAGGGAAGAGGCCAACGAGAAAAAGCTGCGCCGCTGGAAGCGCGAGCAAGCGCTGTTCATGCAGCGCTGGCCAGAGTTCTTCCTCGATGGCGATCTGTGGCTCGGGTCAAACCTATCCTCCGACAGTGAGTACTTCTCGCTTTAGCGCGAGGTGACGTGAAATCCAGCATAGGGTGCTCAAGGGCTGTGAGGACGTTGGGTTTTTGCTAAATTGCTGGAGTTTGATTCGTGGAGCCTACGCTTAGCTTTTCTTATACGTGTCGATGCGATTATCGGGATTTCAGGTGCAGTCCGCTTGTCTAAGGGTGAAACAGCATGAGATTATCGAGAACGATCGTAATAGCGTCATCCATCGTTGCGGCTATCTCGTTTATTTTCTATATTTGCCCTCTAAACGCAGTCATTTTGACGGATGAACAGATGAACGAGGTTTTGTTAGCGGTTTTAGGCGCAGGAATATCATCTTTGTTTGTCGGCACAATTGAATACTGCGATCGCTGTCGGGAGCTTGAAGATCGTTTTTTATTCGGCATCGAGCCGTTATTGTCCGGATTGGCGGAATGAAAGAATGCTGTATTGAATCTCTGCGCGCTACCGGATACTCCTCCTAATTCTGTGGAAGCTAATGCAAATGTTGTAACGAGCTCAAGGCAAGATGGACGGCGGCGCGCCATGATGTATTTGCATGAGCGTCCGGCTGTTTAATAGGTATTTAAAGTTAGGATAAAATCAATCTGTTATTTCATCAAATACGCTGGAGAGCGCAGTGAATAGTCCTATTCGTCAACAAGATATGTGCGATCAAAAGCCTTGGCTTACTCCTTGGGAACAAGTCTCCCATCTTAAGAGCAAGGGTGTCCGTTTCCGCTATATGAGCGAGGCAGAGGCAGTCGAGTATCTGACGAAGAACAACAATTACTTTCGCTTGCGCTCGTACCGCACCGGATTTCCAAAGGTTTCTGATGGAAAACGCAAGGGTGAATATGTCAACTTAGATTTCAAGATGCTTGTTGACCTTTCGATTATCGATATGTTGCTTCGAAACGAGATGATTTCACTCACTCTTGATATCGAGCACTTCTGCAAAGTTGACTTGCTGGGCAGGATAGAGCAGCATGCCGAGGACGGTTACGAAATCGTTCAAGACTATTTGAGCGAGCAGGATACATTTGATAGCAAGGGGAATGTGACCAACTGGGTTAAAAAAGAGATTTCACGTTGTGAGTCGAGTGCCTATTCTGCAGGCATTCTTGCAAAATACAGTGGTTTTAATATGCCTGTCTGGGCCTTTCTGGAAGTTATTACCTTTGGCGCCTTTAATTCATTCATTTTGTTTTGCGCCAAACGGTTTGACGATGATGAGCTTCGCGATAGGTTTTATTTGCTTCGCGCGGCAAAAGATCTCCGCAACGCGTGTGCTCACAATAGTTGCATTCTTAATGGTCTTGCTTCGGATGAGAATGCCCGAAGGGCAAATAACGGTGTTATGAAGGCATTGAGCAAAATAGATGGGGTTGGCTCTTATCAGCGTAAGGCAAGGATGAGCAATGAGCGAATACGCCAGATTGTCACAACGCTATATCTGCACAAAGAGGTGTCGTCTAAAGGCGTTATTAAGCACAAAGCACAATCGCTTTCTAAGTTTATTTCTAGGGCAAATCGCAACATCAACTACTATAAAGCTGCGGAGGTCATAACTTCCTCCTTCTCGTTTTTGTCGAAAGTGATCGGCGCATGGTATTTGTGTGACGCTGAAGATATGCCTTCTTGCGATTCCTAGGCATCTGGTGCAAAATATTTCCCACTTCGAAAAGCGGTTCGGCCGTTTTGCAAGGGGGCTTCTCTTTATGGGACGCCCTCTATTTTTATGCCGCGCCAATCGGAAGATATTACGTTTTCGGCTACTGCATTTTTTTCAATCCCCAACGGTTGTAGATCAATACCTACCGCTCGCACTTGTTGCTTAACAAATGGCGAGGTTGGTGGGCTAAGTTGGTGACAGTGTTTTGCTGGAGGAGGGCAAATGCCCTATGCCGAGCTGTGCCACTACGAGTTCACCTCGCGCGGCAGGGAAGAGGCCAACGAGGAAAAGCTGCGCCGCTGGAAGCGCGAGCAAGCGCTGTTCATGCAGCGCTGGCCTGAGTTCTTCTTGAGAGGCGATCCGTGGCTCGGACCAAACCTATCCTCCGACAGTGAGTACTTCTCGCTTTAGAGCGAAGTAATTCCAAGATCCGGCAAAGTATCCTCAAGAGCTGCAAGAGCGGTGGGGTTCAAGTACTCCTCGTTGAAGCGGCTCTTGTCATATCGAAAACGTGTGTCAGGATTTTTAGGTGACCGTATTAATTAAATTGGTTCGCTTATGTGCTCGGTTTGACTCAGAAGCTATTTAGCGTAACGGTTGAGGTGTGGCGACTCATATTTAAATTGCAGTCACAAAGACACCTTTTATCGATTTCCCGTTGAAATACTGAATTGATAGTTTAAAAATTACTTAAGAGAGCCTTAAATCTCGGAGAAAGGATGTCGTATGAAAAACCTTCGAGAAAGATGGCGCGGACTAACAGTGCTGGGAGTTGTTGCATTTGCCGCTGTCTGCACGACGGTTGCCCCGGCGCCCTCATTTGCTGATATTGCTGGCGGTGGCGGAGGCGGTGGACCGATTACGGAATGGTGTTCCGACGGTCGTCCGAAGACTGGACTCGTTCGGTGCGAGGACGGCAACCTTCGCTATTTCGATCCCGAAACTGGCGCCATGGTCACGAACCAGTGGCATAACGAATACGAAGCTGTCTGGTACTATTTTGGCGCTGACGGGATCGCGGTGTCGGGCTGGCAGTCTATCGGTGGGGACAAGTATTACTTCTACCCCGAAAGCCATGATATGGCATACGGCCGAGTTCAGATTGACGGCAAGAACTACTTCCTGAACACCCCTGGTGCCAACGCCGATGGCCGCATGCAGCATAGCGGCTGGCTCTATGACTCCATCTATGGAAAGTGGTTCTATGCGACCTCCAGTGGCGAACTGCTGACCGGTTGGCATAATATCGGTGGAACTTGGTATTATTTCGACGAGTATGGTGTCATGCTGACCGGCTGGATCAACGTTTCGGGGACGTGGTACTACGCCAACGCTTCCGGTGCGATGGCCACTGGCTGGCTCAACATCGGCGGTACGTGGTACTACCTCGACGGTTCGGGCGCCATGGTCGCTAACAGCTGGCGCAGCCTCGGCGGCTCCTGGTACTGGTTCGGCGACTCCGGTGCAATGGCCACTGGCTGGTTCTTGGCAGGCGGCTCTTGGTACTATGCGAGCGGTTCGGGCGCCATGGCAACCGGCTGGCTCAGCAATGGCGGCACGTGGTATTGGCTCGGAGGTTCGGGCGCTATGGCCTCTAACTCTTGGGCTAACGTTGGTGGAGTTTGGTACTGGTTCGACGATTCCGGCGCGATGGTCACCGGCTGGCGTCAGGTCGGCGGCGCCTGGTACTACTTTAGCGGTTCCGGCGCTATGGCCCACGACGCCTGGGTCGGCGACTACTACCTCCAGTCTTCCGGTGCCATGGCTACGAATGCCTGGGTTGGCTCCTACTATGTCGGCGAGGACGGCAAGTGGATTCCGGGCTATGGTTTAGTTTGGTATAAGAGCGGTAGCCATGTTTACCATACGCATAAGTGCCGTACCGTTGGCAAGGACGCAAAGGGCTATTCGCAGATCTCTATCCAGGAGGCCCAGAGACGTGGCGCTTCACGAGAGTGCAAAAACTGCCAGCAAATTGGCTAGTACATTACTGAGCTAGTTTTGATTGAGGCCCCGTTGCCCTGAGGTGACGGGGCCACTGCGTGATTGGATACTGTGCTGCTATGAAGAAATGGTCATTCGGGGTGCTGGTCTTTTCGGGCCTTGTTTCTTTGGGGCTCCTTTTGGGTTCGCCCTCGATGTTATACGCCCTTGATTTGAATAACACTGACGAAGGTCCCGCATCTAACGTTGCTATTGCTTCTGTCGAGTCAGGCGTTGATGCTCAGCGCGAATCGACCTTCGCTGTCGAGCAGAACTCTCAGGTGGATAATGAGACCCCTTCCGAGGTTTCGAATCAAATTATTTGGCATCAGGGGTGGATATCACCCGAAGAAGGGGCTGGTTTTTGGCGTTGGGGCTTGTCCGACGGAACAATCGCTGTTTCTTCTTGGAGACATATAAACGGTAGCTGGTACTGGTTCGACGACGAAGGTCGAATGG
The DNA here is from genome assembly GCA_905215825.1 of uncultured bacterium. Taxonomy (GTDB): domain Bacteria; phylum Actinomycetota; class Coriobacteriia; order Coriobacteriales; family Coriobacteriaceae; genus Collinsella. The sequence continues at coordinate 3,256 of CAJMRO010000020.1, read as the reverse complement.
CTCAGGATGGGTTGGTTCAAGTCGGGGGTGCGACGTATGCCTTCTCCTCTTCGGGCGCAATGCGTGTCGGCTGGTACCTAGATTCTACGGGCTCCACTTCTGCTTGGCGTTATTTCTCCGGTTCTGGCGCCATGGTAAAAGGCTGGCTTTCAGACGGCAGCAACTGGTATTGGCTGGATGATGAGGGCAAGATGGTCCACGATGCGATGCTGCAGATTGGGGGAGCCACGTATGGATTCTCTTCTTCTGGTGCAATGCTTATCGGATGGCATCTTGATGCTTCTGTCTGGCATTATTTTTCCGGCTCTGGCGCTCTGGTAAAGGGCTGGCTCTCGGATGGGGGTCGTTGGTACTGGCTTGATCCTGCAGACGGTTCTATGGCCACCGGGCTGAATGAATGCAATGGCACCTCTTATATCTTTAACAGTTCAGGGGCCATGCTATCCTCCCAGTGGGCACTTTTTGACAACAACTGGTATTACGCTGACTCCAACGGCTTACTGCATGGAGGTTGGTTACTTCTAGGGAATTCTTGGTATTACCTGGATCCCGGAAGCCATATTATGCTCACGGGCTTTGTGCAAGTGGGCTCGTCCACCTATTTCCTTACGAGCTCAGGTGCCATGGCAACAGGCTGGGCACTTGCTGATGGTACTTGGTATTACGCCGCATCAAACGGAGCTATTCAACGAGGGCGATGGATAAAGTCCGGAAGCGCCTGGTATTACCTTGATGATGTATCCGGCGCAATGCGTACTGGTGAATTTGCGGTAGGAAGCAAGCGCTATTTTTCTTATGATTCCGGTGCAATGGCATCTTCGTGCTGGATCAACTTGAACGATGGTATGGCATGGGCGAATTCGTCTGGAGCACTGAGCGAGCCGTTGCCTACTCCATCTGATGGATCTCCCGTAATCGCCGATCGTGCCGACTTGTCTTCATTGCCAGGTGCAATTCATATTGGAGACGCAGTTTTCTATGCGGACGCAAACGGTGTCGTTAATGTGGCATCTGGTTGGATTATGTCGAATGACGCTTCTGATGAAAACGGTAATACTTGGTACTACGCATCTTCCAATGGTGTCCTTAAGTCTGGATGGCAATATGTCAACGGTGCGTGGTATTGGATGGACCCTTCCACATTCAAGATGAAAACTGGATGGCTTAATGACGGCGGTACGTGGTACTGGCTCCAGCCTTCGGGTGCCATGTTTGCTAATGGGTGGCTGAAAATCGATGGCGTTGACTACTACTTCAATGCAAGCGGTGCATGGTTGAATACGTCTGGTTCTGTTTTGGGGGTCAATAGGTCCAGCCTGGTCAATTGGCTTATGAGCCACGAAAACGACGGCTATTACCGTGGAACACGCTATGATACGCATCTTAGCCAAGAATCATGCATGTATCCAAAGGGTGATCCTCGTTGGGACGGGTATACCGGTATGAACTGCGGCGGATTTGTATCGCATGCATATATGAAGGCGGGCGGTAATTTAGCTCCCATTGCCGCTGAGCAGAGCCATTCGCCTTGGAGTGGGGGTCCCGGAAGGGGCGGCTGCGTTAACGCGTATCGTTGGTATGGCTACGCTATCGATACATGCGCGAACGTGACTTATTTCAACTCTATTGATGAGTTGTTGCGTAGTGGTTTGGCTCGTAAGGGGGATATTGTATTTTTCAATCCTTACAATCCATATGCGGACGATAGTCATATCGGTTTTTTCTGGGGCAATTCGCCGAGCGAAAACTTGTTTTGGCATAGTGACGGTTATGGAAACCGTATTTCTGGTTTGACTGCTTTGGGTCCATCGAAAGTAATATTGATTCGTTAGAATTCCGAGTTGTAGGGGACTCTCTGGGCCCCTGCCTTTTTGACATCTAGTTTGAAAGCTAACTGATGTCGGCATTCTTTGGGCAAAGAGTAGGGACCAGGAGTCCTTGGTTTCACCTTGCTGGGAAGTTCTTGTTTACATTGTGGTATTGCGTGCAGTTATTTGTCGTCCTAGATGGCGCCTTGTCCAGTTGGATGTTCGGAAATCTTTCACAGCCATGCTGTAAGCTAGACGCAAACAAGAACGAATGACGAGGTTTACATGAGCAAACATCTTAAGTTATTTTCGGCATTGTTGGTGCTGATGGTCCTTGCGCCCATTTCTGTGTTTGTTTTTCCCTCGAACGCGGAAGCTGCGCGGTCCCTAGTTGAGAATTCCTGGCGTTATGAGGATGGACAATTGGTCGCAGAGGATGCTTCTTCCGAAGAAGATGGAATAGCCTTATTGTCCATGGACATTCTTCCCGATGGGGCTACGGCGCAGGGCATCGATGTCAGTGAGCATCAAGGACGTATTGACTGGAATGCTGTTAAGGCTTCTGGTATCGATTTCGCTATACTGCGTGTTGGATTTGGCGCTCCATCTTGGGGCGGTCGAGTTGACTATCAATTTAATCGAAATATTTCTGAGTGCGAGCGACTCGGAATTCCTTACGGCGTCTATATCTATTCATATGCTTTTGATAATCAACAGGCAGCCGATGAGGCGTCCATGGTGATTGACTGCCTATCGGGGCGCAATCCTAGGCTACCGGTGTATTACGATCTTGAGGACAAGACAATTATTGCAGATGGTCGTCAATCCGGAATTGCATCTAGAGCTCAGATATTCTGTAATAAGATTTCTAGTGCTGGATATAAGCCAGGCATTTATGCAAACCTAAATTGGTTTAACAATATATTGACCGACCCTGTATTTAAGAGCGGTTCTTGGGATCATTGGATTGCTCAATACAACTCCCAATGTCACTATACCGGCAGTTACAGCTTTTGGCAGTATACAAGCCGCGGAAAAGTTTCTGGTATTAGCGGAAACGTTGATATGAATTACGCGTATGTTGATGTCTCTCTTTATTACTGGCAGTTAAAAGAGGGCACTTGGTATTACGCAACCTCTGACGGCAAAGCGTATACCGGATGGTTGTGCCAGGGTGGCACCTGGTACTGGCTTGATCCCTCCACCCATGCCATGGCTACCGGCCTTCACGAGTGCAACGGCTCCCTGTACTGGTTTAATTCGTCCGGCGCGATGTCGACCGGGTGGGTCCTCGACGGCGGGACCTGGTACTACGCGACTGGCTCCGGCGCGCTGGCGCGCGGCCCCGTATCCGTCGGCGGCGTGCCCTACTGCTTCGACGCCCGGACGGGTGCCATGCTGACGGGCTACCAGACGGACGCGCAGGGCGTCCGCCGCTACTTCGGCAG
>CAJMRO010000019.1:0-24511 GCA_905215825.1 uncultured bacterium | reverse complement strand
GGATGGCACCGCCCACGCAGGTGGCGGCACCGCCGAAGGGCTCGATCTCGGTCGGGTGGTTGTGGGTCTCGTTCTTAAACAGGAACAGCCAGTCCTGGTCCTCGCCATCGACATCGACCTTCACCTTGACGGTGCAGGCGTTGATCTCCTCGGATTCGTCGACATCGGTCATGACTCCGGTCTTCTTGAGGTACTTGGCGCCGATGGTGCCCATGTCCATGAGGCAGACGGGCTTGGCGTCGCGACCGAGCTCGTGGCGCATCTCCATGTAGCGGTCGAAGGCCTGCTGCACCACGGCGTCATCGATCGTCACGTCATCCAGGACGGTGCCGAAGGTGGTGTGGCGGCAGTGGTCGGACCAGTAGGTGTCGATCACGCGGATCTCGGTGATGGTGGGGTCGCGATCCTCATCGCGGAAGTACTGCTGACAGAAGGCGATGTCCGCCTCGTCCATGGCAAGGCCGCGATCGGCGATAAAGGCGGCAAGACCGGCCTCGTCGAGCTCGCGGAAGCCGTCGAGCACCTCGACGGGCTGGGGCTCGGGGGTCTCCATGTACAGCGTCTCGGGCAGGTCGAGCGAGGCGATGCGCGCCTCGACGGGGTTCACCACGTAGTGCTTGATGGCCTCGATGGCGGCTTCGTCTAGAGTGCCCGAGATCATATAGACCTTGGCGGAGCGCACGGCGGGGCGCTCGCCCTGGCTGATGAGCTGCACGCACTCGCTGGCGGAGTCGGCGCGCTGGTCAAACTGGCCAGGCAGGAATTCGACGGCAAAGACGGCGCCATCGCTTGCGGGGAGCTCGTCGTAGGTCACATCGACCTGGGGCTCGCTAAAGACGGTCGGCACGCAGGAGCGGAAAAGCTCCTCGTCGATGCCCTCGACGTCGTAGCGATTGATGATCCTCAGGGCCTCGATGCCCTTGATGCCGAGAATTTCGGTCAGCTCGCCCTTGAGCTGCTGAGCCTCGACGTCGAACCCGGGTTTCTTCTCCACGTAGATACGAGAGACCATTGGTTCCTGCCTTCCTGATCGGTTGGGCGTACGGTACGGTATGCGGCAGCGGTCGGTTTGCGGGGTCTGCCCTGCGGTCGCCTTGAGCCACATGTTTGTAAACCTCACTATGATACGACAGCTCGCGGCGCGTTGAGGACGGCGAGGGTGCTACAGTGAAGCGCAAACAAGAGAAAGGCATCACATGGCATTCGTTTCACTCGCCATCATCGCGCTCGTGGCCTTTGCAAGCCCCTTCATCGCCTCGGCGATTCCCGGAAAACCCGTTCCCGAGACGGTCTTTTTGCTCGTGTTCGGCGCGGTGCTGGGACCCCATATGCTCGACATTATCCATGTAGATGCCGAGGTCTCGCTCGTGTCCGAGCTCGGCCTGGCCTTTTTGTTCCTGCTTGCCGGCTTTGAGATCGACCCCAAGAGCATCACGGGTGTGGAGGGGCGCTACGGCTTGGCGACATGGGTCGTCACGTTTGGTATCGCCTGGCTTGCCGTGCGCTTTACCCCGTGGTTCTCGGTTAGTCATTTCGACGGTATCGCCGTGACGCTTGCCCTTACTTCCACGGCGCTCGGTACGCTTGTGCCCATCATGCGCGAGCGCTCGCTCACCGGCACGCGTGTGGGCGACTCGATTCTCGCGTATGGCACTTGGGGCGAGCTCGGTCCCGTGCTCGCCATGTCGGTGCTGCTGTCTGCCCGCACCGGCATCCAGACGCTTGTAATTCTTGGCCTGTTTGCTGTGGTCTGCGTGCTGCTGGCCGCGGTTCCAAGTCGTTCCAGGCGCGTCGGCAGCCGCTTCTTTTCGTTTGTCGAGGAACGCGCCGACACCACGTCGCAGACCTTCGTGCGCCTGACGGTGCTCATCCTGGTCACGCTCGTGGCGTTCTCGGCCATCTTTGACCTCGACATCGTGTTGGGTTCTTTTGCCGCCGGCTTTGTCCTGCGCTATATCATCCCCGAGGGTAACCATACGCTCGAGACCAAGCTCGACGGCCTGGCCTACGGCTTTTTGATTCCGGTGTTCTTTACCGTATCGGGCGCAAAGATCGACCTGACGGCCGTGGTGTCGCGCCCGGGCTTGCTCGCGGGTTTTATCGTGGCGTTGCTGATTATTCGTGCCGTGCCCATTCTCATCTCTATGGGCATTTGTCCCGCGACGCGCGATGTGTCGGCGTATGGCCGCATTACCGTGGCCCTGTACTGCACCACGGCGCTACCGATCATCGTTGCCGTTACGAGCGTTGCCGTCAACGCGGGCGCGCTGTCGCAAGACATCGCGTCGGTTATGGTTGCCGCCGGCGCCATCACGGTGTTCTTGATGCCGCTGCTCGCGCAGCTCTTCTACCGCGTGGTCGATGCAGCGCCGGTCACCGCCGTGGCAGAGGTTGCCGAGCATCCATCCGATGCGCTCGACATCCTGCGCGCCCACCACGACCTAGCGAGCTTGCTCGCGCGCGAGCATGAGCTGCTGACTTCGCATGGCCATGGTCGCGTATTCGAGGGCCTGCCTACGCTCGATACGATTGCCGAGCGTCTTTCCGCCGAGGCGGCGAGCGGCCACATCGATGCCCGCATCGTGGACGCTGCGCACCTGCTTGCCGATAAGACCTATGGAGACGAGGTCGACCCGTCCGAGCTGACTCCGCGCGAGCGTCGCCGCCTGGAGCGCGCCAAGCTCGCCGTGCGCGAATACCGCCGCCGCATGTTGGAGCTCTATGCGCGCGATGAAGCCCAGGACGACGACGGCAGGTAGCCAACGCCGTCGCGGAAAATGCATCCCAGAATCCGCGCCCAGAATGGGACATAGTTTCTGAAAGAAGGCCCTGAGGGAAGCTGCGTCCCGTTCTGAGCTGAAATACCGGGACGCAGCTTCCCCTGCAAACAGAACAAGGCGCGCTGCCTGCGGTTGATGCAGACAGCGCGCCTTTTGCGTTGGGCTTCGTTGAGGTTCGAAGTAGTGGACTAGTTGGCCATGACGCCTTCGGTCCAAGCCTCAACGTCCTCGATGCGCAGGACGTTGGCGACCTCGGCCACACAGCCGACGTTGGCAAGCTCGGCCGCGGCAGCCTGGACGTCCTTCTCGAGCGCGCGATGCGTCAGGAAGATGACCGAGCAGGCATCGTTGACGCCCGACTTGCCGTCCTCGACCTGGTTGATGAGTGAGATCGAGATGTTGTGCTTGGCAAAGATGTCGACCGTCTCGGACAGGGCGCCCACGCGGTCGGCGACCTTCAGGCGCACATAGTACTTGGTCTGGAGCTCGTCCATGGGCTTAAAGGCGAGGTTGTGACCATAGGGCTCAATCTCGGGCAGTGGGGCCACGCCGCGGCTGATCTGCTCGGAGAGCGACAGGATATCGCCCACGACGGCACTCGCGGTGGGGAAGGAGCCTGCGCCGGCACCGTAGAACATGGTCTCGCCCACGGCGTCGCCTACCACGTAGACGGCGTTCATGGCGCCGTTGACCTTGGCGAGCATATGGTCTGCCGGGATGAGCGTGGGATGCACGCGAACGTCGACGCCGGCGTCGGTGTTGCGGGCGATGCCCAGCAGCTTGATGGTGTAGCCGAGCTCGCGGGCCTGGGCGATATCCTCGGCACCGATGGTGCGGATGCCCTGCTGGTACACATCGTCGGTGGTAACGCGGGTGCCAAAGCCGATGGAGGCGAGGATGGCTGTCTTGCTGGCGGCATCGAAGCCGTCGACGTCGGCGGACGGGTCGGCCTCGGCATAGCCCTTTGCCTGTGCGTCGGCAAGTACGTCGGCGTAATCGGCGCCCTCGGCGTCCATGCGCGACAGGATGTAGTTGGTGGTGCCGTTGAGGATGCCGGCGATGGTCAGGATCTTGTTGCCTACCAGGTCGTGCTCAAGCGTGCTCACGATGGGGATGCCGCCGCCGCAGCTGGCCTCGCACTTAATCTGCACGCCGCACGCGCGCGCCTTCTCGGCAAGCGTCTCGACGTGACGGCCCAGCAGGGCCTTGTTGGCAGAGACGACGTGCTTGCCGTGCTCAAAGGCAGTGGTGAAGATCTCGGTTGCGGGATGCTCGCCGCCGATCAGCTCGACGACGATGTCGACGGCGGGGTCGGTTGCGACATCGTGCCAGTCACTCGTAAAGGCCTCGCGCTCAATGCCTGCTGCCTCGGCCTGCTCCCAAGCAAGCGCGCAGGCGCGGGTCAGCTTAAGGTCGATGCCGTAGGCTGCCAGGTACTCATCGTGGTGGCTCTTGATCAGACGGGCCACGCCGCCGCCGACGGTTCCCAGACCGATCAGACCGACGTTCACGGTGCGCATGGGTTCGCTCATAGATAGCTCCTTCGTGCATCTTATGGATGGATTAACCGCTTAAAGGTTGAGTGCATTCTAGCGTGAAGTGCGGGCGCGTGCTTGCCTGGCAGCGGGAGCAGCACAAAACGCCACCCCCGAAACGCTGCGGAAACATTGGAAACACGCTCGCTACAAACGGAACTCCGTAACAAACTGTCAACGTTTGCACCATAAGGTTTGCTTCACCGACCCCACCATGGGCACCAGCGCCGCGAAGTTCTTGGCCGAGAAGTATACGGACGCCAAGGTCGCCCTGTTCTACAACTCCGGCGATACGTACAGCTCGGGCGTTGCCGACGCCTTTGCCGAGCAGGCCAAGGCGTCCAAGCTTGATATCGTTGATACCGAGACCTTTAAGGACAATTCTTCCACGAGCTTTACCAACCAGCTCACCAAGGCCATGCGCAAGATCAAGATCGAGGGCCTGACGGGCGAGCTGACGTGGAACGATGAGGGCCAAGTCGAAAAGCCCGCTACGGCCTATGTGATTCAGGACGGCAAGTACATCGCCGCCTAAGTGCATATAACGAGACCGGTGGGGCCGTTTTATTCAGGGCGGGGACGCCTGTAACAGAACGGAAACATTACTTTCACACAATAAAGTGGCTAAACTGCATAAACCGACAGAAATACGCATGATTATGGATAAATGAACAAATCAAAAGAAAAGTTGAAATAATCGCCACTTTCCTTAACTAAAGCGTCTAGTATTTTGCGAACGCCGAACACGGCGAAGGATGGCCTGTCGGGTAACCGAAACCCGACGAGATTTGAGAGGAGAGCCGCATGTCGAGCCTCACCGGTAAGTCATTGAACCCTGTTATGAATCGCAGGAGCGTTATCGCGAGCGCAGCAGGTCTGGGGGCGATGTCCATTCTAGCTGGCTGCTCCTCCAACGGTGGCGACAGCGGTTCCGCTTCGGGCGACGCTTCGTTTAAGATCGGCACCATCGGCCCGCTGACCGGCGCCAACGCGTCCTACGGCAAGTCCGTTACCCAGGGTGTCGAGCTTGGCTGCAAGGATTTCTCGACCAAGGAGCTGCCGCTTGCCAGCAAGGCCGAGGATGACCAGGCCGATGGAGAGAAGGCCGTCAACGCCTTCAACACCCTGCTCGACTGGGGCATGCAGGCCCTCGTCGGTCCGACCACCACGGGTGCGTCGGTTGCCGTTGCCGCAGAGTGCGGTAACGACCCCAAGACGTTCATGATCACCCCGTCCGCGTCCTCCGAGGACGTCACCGACGGCAAGGATTGCGTCTTCCAGGTTTGCTTCACCGACCCCAACCAGGGTGTCAACGCCGCCAAGTTCCTGGCCCAGAAGTATCCGAACGAGAAATTCGTGCTGTTTTATAACTCCGGCGACGCCTATTCTTCGGGCATCGCAGATTCCTTTAAGGCCCAGGCCGCTGAGTCCAAGCTCGAGGTTGTTGACGAGGAGACCTTTAAGGACGACTCCGCCACGAGCTTTACCAACCAGCTGACCAAGGCCAAGCAGGCCGGCGCCACCATGATCTTTGCGCCGATCTACTACACGCCGGCGTCCGTCCTGCTCAAGAACGCCAAGGACATGGGCTACGACGTCAAGATGATGGGCTGCGACGGCATGGACGGCATCCTGGGCGTTGAGGGCTTCGATACCTCTCTTGCCGAGGGTCTGCTGCTCATGACTCCGTTCTCCGCCGACGACGAGAAGAACGCCGACTTCGTCAACGCTTACAAGGATAAGTACGGCGATACCCCCGACCAGTTTGCCGCCGACGCCTACGACGGCGTGCACGCGGTGGCCGAGGCCGTCAAGGAGGCCGGTCTTGGTGTCGACGCCGATCCGACCGAGGTCGCCGAGAAGCTGTCCAAGGCTATGCTCAAGATTACCGTTGACGGTCTGACCGGCAAGCTTACCTGGAACGATAAGGGCCAGGTCCAGAAGGAGCCCACGGCTTACGTCATCACCGACGGCAAGTACGTACAGGCCTAATTGGCCGCCTTACATAGAGCGGTTTTGATCCCAAGCAGGGGAGGTTTTGGCCTTCCCTGCTTGCTTGGTATCTAGGGACGATGTAACGTCCCTGTTTCATACATCAACTGGAAACCTATTCGAAAGGGGGATGTGGAACATGACGGTCTTTATCCAATACCTGGTCAACGGCCTGTCCATGGGCAGCGTCTACGCCATCATCGCGTTGGGCTACACCATGGTCTACGGTATCGCCAAGATGCTGAACTTTGCTCACGGCGACGTTATCATGGTCGGTGCCTATGTCTCGTTCTGCGCCACGTCGTATCTCGGCCTCCCGGGCTGGGCATCTGTAGTTCTCTCTTGTGTGGTCTGTACCGTTCTCGGTGTTCTCATCGAGGGTCTGGCCTATAAGCCGCTGCGCCAAGCAGGCCCGCTGGCCGTTCTAATCACGGCTATCGGCGTGTCCTACTTCCTGCAGAATGCCGCGCAGCTTCTGTGGGGCGCCACGCCCAAGAACTTCACTTCGCTCGTCACCTTCCAGGTGCCGGAGTTCTTGGCCAAGTTCAACGTAAGCGCCGTCTCGCTCGTCACCATCGTCGCCTGCCTGGTTATCATGGCCGGCCTGATGTTCTTTACAGGTAAGACCAAGATGGGCAAAGCCATGCGCGCCGTGTCCGAGGACAAGGCCGCCGCTCAGCTCATGGGCATCAACGTCAACCGTACCATCTCGATGACGTTCGCCATCGGCTCTGCCCTTGCCGCCATCGCCGGCGTGCTGCTGTGCTCCTACTCGCCGGTGCTGCAGCCCACGACGGGCGCCATGCCTGGCATCAAGGCCTTCGACGCCGCCGTCTTCGGTGGCATCGGCTCCATCCCCGGCGCCTTTGTCGGTGGCATTCTTATCGGCATCATCGAGGCGATGGCACAGGCTTACATTTCCACGAGCCTTGCCAACTCCATCGTCTTTGGTGTTTTGATCATCGTCCTGCTCGTCAAGCCTGCCGGCCTCTTGGGCAAGTACGTCCCCGAGAAGGTGTAGGTGAGCGTTATGAAGTTTCTTAAAGATAAGCAGACGCGTCACGACTTTGTTACGTATGCCATGTGCATCGTGGCCTTCGCCATCGTGTTCTTTATGCAGTCGAACCACATGATTCCGCGCATGATCGCCGGTCAGTTGGTTCCCATCACGGCCTATATCGTCATGGCCATCTCCCTTAACCTCGTCGTCGGCATCGCGGGCGACTTGTCGCTGGGCCACGCGGGCTTTATGAGCGTCGGCGCCTATACGGGAATCGTCACCGCCGTCGCGCTGGAGAGCGCTGTCCCCTCCGATCCAATACGTCTTGTCATCAGCATCGTGGTCGGCGCTATCGCCGCTGCCATCTTGGGCTTCTTGATTGGTATCCCGGTCCTGCGCCTGAGCGGCGACTATCTGGCCATCGTGACCCTGGCTTTTGGCGAGATCATCAAAGAGATCGTCACCTGCCTCATTGTGGGCGTCGACTCCCGCGGCCTGCACGTGATCTTTAACATCACGGGCAACTCTACGATCGACGACCTGCACCTGCTCGAGGACGGCACCGCCATCATCAAGGGCGCCCAGGGCGCCTCGGGCGTGTCGACGTACTCGACCTTCCTCGCCGGTGCCATCCTGGTCATGGTCGCACTCGTGATCGTGCTCAACCTGGTTCGCAGCCGTACCGGCCGTGCCATTATGGCCGTGCGCGATAACAAGATTGCAGCCGAGTCCGTAGGCATCTCCGTCACCGAGTACCGCATGATCGCCTTCGTGGTTTCCGCTGCCCTCGCCGGTGCTGCTGGAGCCCTCTTCGGCGGTAACTTCTCGCAGCTCTCCGCCACCAAGTTCGACTTCAACACGTCCATCCTCATTCTGGTGTTCGTGGTCCTGGGCGGTCTGGGCAATATGCGCGGCTCCGTCATCGCGGCGGCGCTGCTTACGGTGCTTCCCGAGCTGCTCCGTCAGTTCTCGGACTACCGCATGCTCATCTACGCCATCGTGCTGATCCTGGTCATGATCTTTACCAACAACCCGCAGCTCAAGGCGTTCTTCGGTCGCGTCAAGGACCGCTTTGCTTCCAAGAAGGAGGTGGCAGCCGATGCCCAGTAAGTTTGAGTTCAAGAAGGGCAAGATGGTCCCGTATCCTTCTGGCGCCATCGTTCCCGATCGTGACCTGGGCGAGCGCCCTGCACTCGAGTGCATCCACCTGGGCATTGAGTTCGGTGGCCTTAAGGCAGTCGACGACTTTAGCCTGACTATCGGCAAGACCGAGATCGCCGGTCTGATCGGCCCCAACGGTGCCGGTAAGACCACGGTCTTCAACCTGCTCACCAAGGTGTATCAGCCCACGCACGGCACCATCCTGCTCGACGGCGAGGATACCTCGGGCAAGTCGGTCTACCAGGTCAACCGCATGGGTATTGCCCGTACCTTCCAGAACATTCGCCTGTTTAATACCATGACGGTGGAGGATAACGTTAAGGTCGGCCTGCATAACCAGGAGCGTTACTCCGGCTTTGAGGGCGTGCTGCGCCTGCCGACGTATTGGAAGCACGAGAAGGCCGCCCACGAGCGTGCCATGGAGCTGCTGTCCATCTTTGATATGGAGCATCTGGCAAACGAGCAGGCCGGATCGCTGCCTTACGGCGCTCAGCGTCGTCTGGAGATCGTCCGTGCGCTTGCCACCAACCCCAAGCTGCTGCTGCTCGACGAGCCTGCTGCCGGCATGAACCCGTCCGAGACCGCGGAGCTCATGGAGAACATCGTCAAGATTCGCGACACCTTCGGCATCGCCATCATGCTTATCGAGCATGATATGTCACTCGTTATGAACATCTGCGAGGGCATCTGCGTGCTCAACTTTGGTAAGGTCATCGCCAAGGGCACGGCCGAGGAGATCCAGAACAACGACGCTGTTATCGAGGCGTATCTGGGCAAGCAGGATAAGGGGGAGAACTAAATGGCAGAGCCGATGCTTTCCGTCTACAACATCAACGTCTGGTACGGCGCCATCCACGCCATTAAGGACATCTCCTTTAACGTTAACGAGGGCGAGATCGTGGCCTTGATCGGTGCCAACGGCGCCGGTAAGTCCACGACGCTTAAAACCGTTTCGGGCCTGCTGCGTTCCAAGACCGGTTCCATCAAGTTTATGGGCGAGGACATTACTCATACGCCCGCTGATAAGCTGGTTGGTAAGGGCCTGGCTCAGGTTCCCGAGGGTCGTCGCGCCTTTTTGCAGATGACGGTCGAGGAGAACCTGGAGATGGGTGCCTATACGCAGCCCAAGTCCACGGTGGCTCCGGGCCTGGAGCGCGTCTACGAGCAGTTCCCGCGCCTGAAGGAACGTCGTCGCCAGGTCGCCGGCACCCTTTCGGGCGGCGAGCAGCAGATGCTCGTTATGGGGCGCGCCCTTATGAGTAACCCCAAACTGCTTATGCTCGACGAACCTTCCATGGGTCTGGCACCGATTCTGATCGAACAGATCTTCCAGATTGTCGAGGACCTGCACAAGGCCGGTACCACGGTACTTCTGGTCGAGCAAAACGCGCAGATGGCGCTTTCGATTGCTACGCGCGGTTACGTGCTCGAGACCGGCAAGATCACCATGACCGGCACCGGCCAAGAGCTACTGCACGACGATAACGTGCGTAAAGCCTACCTGGGTGGCTAGGAGGTTCCGCCGTTCTACCGAACGGCGGACCAGTCGACGCTGCGCGGGCACCAGAGCGACAACTTGTCATTCAAAGAGGGCGGCATGACCAGAAGGTCTATGCCGTCCTCTTTTCATGCCAATTTGTTCGCTCTGGTGCCCGCTCGCTGTCCGTCGTCTGCCTGCGGCGTTGGAGGTAGTCGTTGGGGACGTTTTCCTTCGTCCCCACCAAATCATTTTGCTCTGTCATGCGGGTTGGTATTTAAAGTGCGACAATGCCGTGTGGAAATAGAAATGTCATCTGGGGGTCTATCTATGCTGTACGAGTTTTGTGCCGAGAACTTTGAGCGAGTGCCGGCGGCCATCGAGGCCGGTGCGGGGCGCATTGAACTGTGTGACAACCTCGCCGTCGGTGGCACCACGCCTTCCGCTGGCGTTATCAGCTCTACGGTCAGCTACGCTCACGAGCATGACACGCGAGTGATGTGCATGATTCGTCCGCGTGGTGGCGACTTTCATTACAACCAGGACGAGCTGCGCATGATGGAGATGGACCTGGGCCTTGCTGTGAGCTCCGGCGTTGACGGCCTGGTCTTTGGCTGCTGCAAGCCTTGCGCTGGCGGCTGGGCGCTCGACCAGCTCACCCTCGGCGCCCTCGTTATGGCCGCGGGGTGTGCGACCGAGGAATGCAAGCGCGAGCCCATCGACATCACCTTCCACATGGCATTTGACCAGCTCTCGCCCGAGGCTCAGCTCGATGCGATTGATACACTTGTCGACTGCGGCGTTACGCGCATCCTCACGCATGGCGGCGCTGCCGGTGCGTCGATCGAGGATAATTTCGATCACCTGGCTCGTTTAATCGAGTATGCGGGCGATCGTTTGACCATCCTTCCCGGCGGCGGCATCACTACGGCAAATCGCGACGCGGTCGCGGCGGCGCTAGGCGTTTCCGAGCTCCATGGCACCAAGATCGTGCCGCTGGAGGTATAACCCGTGGCGCTGGTATTTGACGTTCAGCAGGCGAGCGGTAAGCCCGACGATAATCGTCGCCCTGGCACCGCGTGCCCCTTTTGCGATACCGAGGAACTCGCCAACATCATCCAGCGCGATGGCGACTGCATCTGGCTCGAGAATAAGTTCAAGACCTTGCGGGCCACCCGTCAGACCGTATTGATCGAGTCGGCCAATCACGATGCCGACCTGGTGACCTATGAACCGGATGAGCTGCATCATGTGATGCGGTTTGCCCTGGGCTGCTGGCAGCAGATGATCGATTCCCAACAGTACCGCAGTGTGCTCATGTACAAGAACAAAGGCCCGCTTTCGGGCGGCAGCCTCGTCCATCCGCATATGCAGATTGTGGGTCTGGAGCGGGAGGACGGTTATGCAGCACTAGCCCCCGCCAACTTCGAAGGCATCGATGTCTGGCGACACGGGAGGGTCGCGGTCAACATCTCAACCGAGCCGATTATGGGATTCTTTGAGGTCAACGTCTCGGCTCCACAGGGAATCGCCGCCAGCGACGACGCCCGCGACCAAGCCGAAGCGGACCTGTTTGCCGATGCGATTCAGGTGGCCCTGCGCTATATCCTGCACGAGCACCATGGCGGTCGCGCGGAGTCGTACAACTTGTTCTTCTACCACATGGACGGTCGGACCATTGCCAAGGCTCTGCCACGTTGGGTGGTATCGCCCTACTTTGTGGGCTATCGTCTGGCCCAGGTCAATGCCGAGACCACGCTCGATATCGATGCTGAGCGCCTGCGTGCGCATCTGGAAACGCTCGCGTAGCAAAGCGAGCGCCTGCGAAAAGAGTGCTGCCTAGCGTGCCATCGCGTCGCGCCCGGCCTCGACCCGCTTGCGCTGTTTGGCGCGCTCCTCGCCGGTCAGACGTTCAAAGAGATGTCCGATAAGCGAGGCGAGTACCTGCTGAAACAGCGTACCGCACATGACGGGGAACACGACCTCGCCGGGAAAATACTGCGTGGCGATGACGGCGCCCGAAGAGATGTTGCGCATACCGCAGGTAAAGCACATGGTAGTCGTCTCGCTATATGGCAGATGCAGCGCACATGCGACCAGAAAACCGACGACAAAGCCGCTGATGGCGAAGACCAAAATAAAGAGGGCGACTTCCAGGCGCACCGTGTTCATGTGCAGCACGTACTCGCTCATGGCGGTGGAGTTGGACGCGATGACCCCCATCATCATGAACTTGCAGGCGGGCGAAAGCGCGGGGGAGAGCTTCTCGTGTCCCCATCCACGCGTGAGCTCGTTGATCACGATGCCGAGCACGGCGGGGATGGCGATCATAAAGGCCATGTCCTGCATCATGCTTGGCACGTCGATCGAGACGCTGGCGCCCAGCAGGAGCTTGAGCGTAAGAGGAATCGTCACAGGTGAGATGACCGAGGACGTCAGGATGATGGTGAGCGCGAGCGGGCCGTTGCCGCCGAACATGCTAATCCACATAAAGGCAGTGACCGCCACGGGTACGCTGTACTCGAGCACGATGCCGCAGACAAGGTTGGGGTTGGAACCAAAGAACAGCGAGCCCATGGCATAGGCTGCTATGGGAATAAACACCGCCGAGACCAGCAGCGCCAAAATCAGGTGCAGGGGACGGCGGAACACCTCAGCCACCTGGTGAAAGGTGTTGCTGAGCGCACCCTGAAACGTCATGAAGGCAAACAAGGTGGGAACGATGGGTTTGAGAACGCCGATCTGCTGGGGAAAGAGCACGCCGAGCGCCACGCAAATCGGAACGATGACCTGCATATGTCCCGCGAGAAACTTGCCCAGTCCAACCCATTGCTTCATATGCGCCTGTGACTCCCTTTGCTCGTGAATCCGTTTTGAATGGATATGCTAGACGCTCGCATGCGTCCGTGCGCCAGAAACGCTCGAATATTTCGAGGCTATTACCGGCATCGTTTACCGAAACCGCGGCGTGCTGCGGCGATATGCGTCCGCGCTGCACGGTATAATAAATTCGTTCAACAGATCTGCCTGCCGAAGCGGGCATACACAGAGGACTCATCGCTATGAACCGTGAGAGGTATCGCGGCGACCTGCCCCTATCGGGGGTGGGCGCCTATGTCATCGCTTAAGACGACGCATCGCTGGGCGGTCGCTCAGCAAAACCCCGAGCTCGAAAAGGAGCTTTCGGCTGGCCTGGGCATACCCGGGCTGGTGGCGCGCATTATGGTTGCGCACGGCATTACATCCATCGAGGAAGGCCAGCTGTTTTTGACGCCTTCGCTCGATCGCGACTGGGCCGACCCACTCATTATCCCGGGCATGTCGGTCGTTGCCGACCGCGTCGAGCGCGCCATTCGCAACCACGAGTACATCGCGGTCTTTGGCGATTTTGACGTTGACGGTATTACGTCGACCTGCCTGTTGACCGAGGCACTGCGCACGTTTGGCGCCGATGTCACGCCGTTTATTCCGCATCGCTTTGACGAGGGCTACGGTCTTTCGCGCGCGGCGCTCGACCGCGTTAACGAGCTCGCTCGCCCCCAGCTGATCGTGACCGTCGATAACGGCATTGCCGCCAAGGAAGAGGTCTCCTATCTGGAGAGCCTGGGGATCGATTTGGTGGTCACGGACCATCACGAGCCCTCCGATCAGGTGCCGCAGGGCGTACCCCTGACCGACCCTAAGCTCGAGGACGAGGGTCCCTCGCGCGAGCTTGCCGGTGCCGGCGTGGCACTCAAGCTGGTGCAAGTCCTGGGCGATCGCCTGGGCAAGCCGTCGTATTGGCGTTCGCTGATCGAGGTCGCGGCGCTTGGCACCGTGTCCGACATGATGCCGCTGACGCCCGAGAACCGCGCGCTGGTCGCCGAGGGCATCCAGCAGATGCGCGTGACCGCCCGCCCCGGCTATATCGCGCTGGCCGCGCTCGCCAAGGCCGACCTCTCTAGCATTACGGCCGATGGCTTGTCGTTTTCGCTCATTCCCCGCTTGAACGCCGCCGGCCGCATGGCCGATCCCAAGCTGGCGCTCGACCTGCTGCTTGCCCGCGATCCTATCGAGGCAAGCGCGCTGGCGGCCGAGCTCGAGGAGATCAACCATCAGCGTCGCGAGATCGAGGCAGAGCTCACACGCGATGCCATGGCAAAGGTCGAGGAGACCTATGATGGCGGTCGCGCAATCGTCGTGGGTGGCGAGGGCTGGCACGAGGGCGTCAAGGGTATCGTGGCGAGCCGCCTGACCAACCGTTATCACGTGCCGGCGCTGCTGTTCTCGATCGAAGACGGTATCGCTCGCGGGTCGGGCCGCTCGGTGGGCAAGGTCAACCTGTTCGACGCCGTCGAGCGTTGCTCCGACCTGCTGATTCGTCGCGGCGGGCATGCCGGTGCGGTGGGTGTGACCATCGAGGCGTCCAAGCTCGACGAGTTCCGCCGTCGCCTTTCCGCCGTGCTGTCCGAGCTTCCCGCCGAGGACTTTGAGGACACCGACGAGGTTGCCGCCACCGTTGACCTCTCCGAGCTAAATATCGAGACCATCGAGCAAATTTCCCGTCTTGAGCCGTTTGGCCAGGGCAATAAGGTGCCGCTTCTGGCTGCCGAGGGCGTGACAATGTGCGATCGCGCCGTGGTGGGCAAAACCGGCGAGCACATGCGCTTCGTGGCGACCGATGGTGCTGCGAGTGTGCCGGCCATTATGTTCCGCGTGCCGCAGATCGATAAGCTCATCAATTGCGATAGCGCCGTCGACCTGGTGTTCGAGGCCGTGGCCGAGCATTGGCAAGGTCGCGTAAAGCCCAAGCTCATGATCAAGGATGTCTTGGTCCGCGATACCACGGCGCCCAGCGTTGACGACCCGGCATGTGAGCTTCGCCGCGGCGTGGAGCCTGCGGACGCCGGTCTTCGTCTGGAGTCCCGCAAGCGCCAAACGCTCGCCCAGCTTTCCTATACCGAGCTGACGCGCTCGCTTATTCATAGCTTTATCGGCTCGAATCAGCCGCACCGCGCGCAGGTCGAGGCGCTCGATGCCCTGGCCGATCACCAAAGTGTTCTGGCCGTTATGGGAACAGGGCGCGGCAAGTCTCTTATCTTCCATGTGCATGCCGCGCGCGAGGCGGTCCTTCGCGGGCGTGCGAGCATCTTTGTCTATCCGCTGCGCGCGCTCGTTGCCGACCAGGCCTATCACCTCTCGTCGACGATGGCCGCGCTCGGCATTGGCGTAGGCGTGCTGACCGGCGAGACCGTGGAGGCGGCGCGCGATGACGTGTTTGCCGGCTTGGCTTCGGGCCGCACCGGCATCGTGCTCACGACGCCCGAGTTCCTGTCCATTCACCGCGACCGCTTTGCGCGTTCGGGGCGCATCGGTTTTGTCGTTATCGATGAGGCGCATCATGCCGGTCTTGCCAAGGGCGGCGACCGCAGCGCCTATCTCGACATGCCCGATATCCTCAAGGCCCTGGGCGACCCGGTCGTTCTGGCGGCGACGGCCACCGCAACGGCCCCGGTTGTGGCCGAGCTCGCCCGCGTGCTACCGATTACCCGCACGGTGGTCGACGAGACAGTGCGCGAGAACTTGCAGCTCGAGGATGACCGAGATCTTGCGAGCCGCGAGAACCGCCTGGTGTCAATCGTGGCGACGGGGGAGAAGACCGTCATCTACGTCAACTCGCGCGACCAGTCCGTGGCGCTTGCTAAGACGCTGCGCAAGCGGGTACCCGATTGCGCGTCGCATATCGCCTTTTACAACGCGGGCCTTACGCGCACCGACCGCCATCGCGTAGAGGAGGCGTTTCGAGACGGCAGCCTCAGCTGCATTGTCTCGACATCTGCCTTTGGCGAGGGCGTCAACCTTCCCGATATTCGTCATGTCGTGCTCTACCACATGCCGTTTGGCGCGATTGAGTTTAACCAGATGAGTGGCCGTGCCGGCCGCGATGGACAGCCCGCCGTGATTCACCTGCTCTATTCGTCGCGTGACGCTCGTATTAATGAGCGCCTGCTCGATTGTTACGCGCCCGAGCGCGATGAGCTTGTCACACTCTATCGCGCGCTGCAGACCATGTGGCGCTCCAACCGCGGCAAGACCGGGGATGATTCATTCTGCGCAAGCGATATCGACATCGCGCAGATGTGCCTTGCCATCGATGCCCGCACGCCGGTCGACGAGCGCTCGGTGGAAAGCGGCCTAGGAATCTTCGAAGAGCTTGGTTTCTGTCGCGTTTCGGGGTTTGACGACACCCGTCGCATCGCGATGGCCGAAAACCCCGGCCGCGTGCAATTGAGCAGGTCAATTCGCTATTTGGAGGGCTTGCGCTCGCGCATGGAGTTTTCGGCTTTCCGGAGCTGGGCGCTCGATTCGTGCGCTTCTGATATGCTAGCCAAAGTTAACCGCCCGATCGTACCGCGGGCCTAGGGGAAGGGGACCTCGATGGATGCCGCAGCCCGTACCGCCCATGATTCCACCCTCCAGCCGTTTTCGGAGATGGAGCACTATAAGCATGCCGATGAGCTGCCGCCCGAGATTATGGCGGACAGCTACGACAAGCTGGAGCGTCTGTGCCTCAAATATATGAATGAGGACGACTTTTCTAAGGTTGAGCAGGCCTACTGCTTTGCTGCCGAGAAGCATTGCAACCAAAAGCGGCGCTCGGGTGAGATGTACATCAACCATCCCGTCGAGGTGGCCATCATTCTGGCCGATCTCAAGATGGACTGTGACGTGGTGTGCGCCGCGCTGCTGCACGATACCGTCGAGGATACCGAGACTTCGCTTGCCGATGTTTCCGGCCTGTTTGGCGATACGGTGGCCGAGCTCGTCGATGGCGTGACCAAGCTCACCAACATCGAAGTCGACAGCATGGACGAGAAACAGGCCCTCACGCTGCGCAAGATGTTCCTCGCCATGTCCAAGGACATCCGCGTCATCATCGTTAAGCTTGCCGACCGTCTGCACAACATGCGCACCCTTGCAGCCCTGCGTGAGGACCGTCGCCTGTTTAAGGCTCGCGAGACCATGGACGTGTATGCGCCTCTGGCCGACCGTCTGGGCATGAGCTCCATTAAATGGGAGCTCGAGGACCTGTCCTTCTTCTACCTTGAGCCCGACGCCTACCAGCGCATCGCGCGCATGGTGGCTGAGTCGCGCGAGGTTCGCGAGCGCTATCTGGCCGAGACCATCAAGACGCTCACCGACGAGCTCAACCGCATTGGCCTGGAGGGCTTCCAGATCAACGGCCGCTCCAAGCACTATTGGTCCATCTACCAAAAGATGAAGCGCAAGGGCAAGGAATTCTCCGAGATCTACGATTTGGTGGCGCTGCGCGTTATTACCCATTCGGTGCGCGATTGCTACTCCACGCTCGGCGCAGTGCATACGCTGTGGCACCCCATGCCCGGTCGCTTTAAAGACTATATCGCCATGCCCAAGGTCAATAACTACCAGTCGCTCCATACGACGGTTATCGGCCCCACGGCTCGTCCGCTCGAGATTCAGATTCGAACCTACGAGATGCATGAGCAGGCCGAGTACGGCATTGCCGCCCACTGGCTATATAAGAAGTCGGGCGGATCGTCTGCTTCCAAGACCAATGACGCTCAACGTTTGGACGACCAGATCAACTGGCTCAAGCATTCGCTCGATTGGGCGGCTTCCGACGAGATCACCGATGCCAAGGAATACCTGCACTCGCTGAAGGTCGATCTGTTCGATCAGGAGATTTTTGTCTTCACGCCCAAAGGCGAGGTCATGGCGCTTCGTGCCGGTTCCACGCCGCTCGACTTTGCCTATGCCGTTCACACCGAGGTGGGAAACCATTGCGTCGGCGCCAAAATCAACGGTGCGGTGGCTCCGCTCACGCACGAGATCAAGACGGGCGACCGCGTTGAAATCCTGACCAACAAGAGTTCCAAGCCGTCGCGTGATTGGCTCAAGATCGTCAAGACGCCTTCGGCCAAGTCAAAGATCCGCCGCTATTTTGCCGCTGCGACCAAGGACGACGACGCTGCTGCCGGCCGCGATATACTGGCCAAGGACCTGCGCAAGCGTGGCTATGGCATTTCTACGCCGCGTTCGACGCGTGCACTCAACGCCGTGGCGGAGCAGTTTAACTTCAAGCAGCTCGAGGACCTGTTTGCCGCCGTCGGCGCCGGCAAGGTTGCCCCGCGCGCTGTGGGCAATAAGGTCGAGCAAATCTTGGACCCCAAGCCCGAGGAACAGCTCACCAAGGCCGAGGCTATCGCCGAGGTCGTGAAGCAGCCCGCTCGCGGCTCCAACCGCAAGCCGCAAAAGCGCGGCAAGAGCGCCAGTAACGGCATTATCGTCAAGGGCGAGAGCAACAGCGGCCTGCTGGTCCGTCTGGCTCATTGCTGCAACCCCGTGACGGGCGACGACATCGTCGGCTTCATCACGCGCGGTCGTGGCGTTTCGGTGCATCGCGCCAACTGCCCTAACGTCAAGGGTCTTATGGAACATCCCGAGCGCATGATCGATGTGGAGTGGGACGGCGCTGCCGACACCCTCTTCCAGGTCGAGATCGTGGTCGAGTGCCTGGACCGCATGGGTCTGCTCAAGGACGTCACCATTGCCATTGGCGATGCAGGCGGCAATATCCTTTCTGCCGCCACGTCGACCAACCGCGAGGGTATTGCGACCCTGCGCTTTATGGTCGAAATTTCGGATGCGAGCGGCCTGGATCCGCTGCTGGCTTCCATCAGCAGTGTCGATTCGGTCTACGACGCTCGCCGTCTTATGCCCGGCGAGGGCGGAGCGCAACTCAAGCGCCGTGTGTAGGTGCGAGAGCCTCTCAGCATCATAGATATTGGTTACGTTCGAGGCATCGTTTGGTGCCTCGAACGTATTTTAGAAGGAGGGTATGCGCATGGACGATATGACTTTGGACCTGACACCCCGAGGCGCGGCTTCGATTGAGGCGCTCGTCAACGGCCCGATTCAGACTAACAGCTACGCCGTGATTTCGAATGACGAGTGCTTAATCGTCGATCCGGCGTGGGAGGGCGAGCGTCTTGTGGAGCATATCCGCACCGCGCATCCCGAGGTGCGCGTACTCGGCTCTGTCTGCACGCACGGTCATGCCGACCATGTTGGCGGGGTTGCCGGGGTTCGAGCTGTTGTTGGCGACAGCGCACTATATGAGTTGTGCGCTAAGGACGTGACGGTACCTCGCGCAAATATCGAGGAGCAGCGCGCCATGTGGGGCATCGAGACGCCCGATCCGGGTGAGCCGACGCGTTTGCTTGCCGAGGGCGATACAATCGAGGTGGGCGACGTCTGCCTGCAGGTGATCGAGACGCCGGGGCATACGCCGGGCGGCATCGTCCTGTTCGCCGCGACCGAGCAGGGGAACATCGCCTTTGTGGGCGACACACTTTTCCCGGGCAGCCACGGTCGTACCGATCTTTCCGGCGGTGACGAGGCGGCGATTATGCGCTCGATCTCCAAACTTGCCATGACGCTTCCGCCCGATACCGTTTGCTTGACGGGCCATGGCGATTCGACCACGATGGCGCGCGAACTTATGCAGAACCCGTTTATGCAGATGTAGGCTCGAAGCCGTCTTTCGAACCACGAAGACTGTTCAATCGTCAAGCTATTTTCCCCAGTGGGTCGATTCTGTGGGGCAAACGGTCAAAATTTGTCCAATCGGATGGTATTCGTGAACAAACGAACGTTTATGCTCGGGTATGTCGTGGTAAAATCTCAGGCGTTATCGGAGCAACCTTACAGGAGGTTTCTTTTATGCTCGTCAACGCAGCAGACATGCTCAAGAAGGCCGAGGCCGGCAAGTACGGTCTCGGTGCCTTCAACACCAACAACCTCGAGTGGACCCTGGCTATTCTCCAGGCCGCCGAGGAGGCCAAGTCTCCGCTGATCCTTCAGTGCACCGCTGGTGCCGCTAAGTGGATGGGCGGTTTCAAGGTCTGCGCCGACATGGTCAAGGCTGCCGTCGAGGCCACGGGCGTTACCGTTCCCGTCGCCCTTCACCTCGATCACGGTTCTTACGAGGACTGCTTCAAGTGCATCGAGGCCGGCTTCACGTCCATCATGTATGACGGCTCTCATGAGGAGACCTTCCAGCTTAACCTCGACCGCACCAAGGAGCTCGTTGAGCTTGCCCACTCCAAGGGCATGTCCATCGAGGCCGAGGTCGGCGGCATCGGCGGCACCGAGGACGGCGTGACCTCCAGCGGCGAGCTCGCTGATCCTGCTGAGTGCAAGCAGATTGCTGACCTGGGCGTCGACTTCCTCGCCTGCGGTATCGGCAACATCCACGGCGTGTACCCTGCCGACTGGGCTGGCCTTTCCTTCGAGCGCCTGGGCGAGATCAAGGCTCAGACCGGCGACCTGCCCCTCGTCCTGCACGGTGGCACCGGCATCCCCGAGGATCAGATTAAGAAGGCCATCTCCCTGGGTATCTCCAAGATCAACGTCAACACCGATCTGCAGCTCGTCTTTGCCAAGGGCGTTCGCGAGTACATCGAGGCTGGCAAGGATCAGCAGGGCAAGGGCTTTGACCCCCGCAAGCTCCTCAAGCCTGGTCGCGACAACATCGTTGCCCGCACCAAGGAGCTCATGGAGGAGTTTGGCTCCGTCAACAAGGCGTAAGCGTCGCTAAACTTCCCGTCGGAAGCCCCGTCCCCCTACACTGTTTCCTTTGCGCTCACCTGGCTTCGCCAGAAGTCGCGCCAAGGAAACAGTTCCGGGGGACGGGGCTTCCTTCGTTTAACGCCGCAGGGTTACGAGTCTGAATTAAGATGGCTACTGGCTTTGCCAGAAGTCGCGCGACGGAATCAGCTCCGGGGAAACGGGGCCTCCTTTGTTAACTCGCTACAGGGTTACTGGGCTGAATTCATTTTTAGAGGTACCGTTTATCGGTGTTGAGGGTTCCTTTATTGGGGCTTTCTTTTTTATCTCGCTACAATGGACTTCAAGCGTTCTAGTGACTTGGAGTTTTGGTATGGCTGTTATTAATGTGCTGCCTTCGGATGGGAAGGTTATTGACGAGGGTCCTGTTGGTTGCTCTGTTGATGTTTGCAATGATGACTTCCGTTTTCTTGATGTTGGCTTGCCACCCGAGATTCTGCGTTTAAAGGACGCGGGGTATCTTTCGCAGGCTATTGAGGCTTGCGACCGCCTACTTGCCCAAGATCCCGATCCCTCGCTTGCTGCCTGCGTTCGTGCCGAGCGGTATCGCATGCTTGAGACGCCGCTTCATTTTTCGGTGTCGCGCGATCGAGCTATTGCGATGATCCGCGAGGAGTGGCCTGAGTTTACCGAGGAGCAGTTTGACGATCTGATTGACCGTAAGCGTATTGACTGGCGCTTTATCGATGGCGAGCTGTTCGTTCTCGACAGCTTCCTCGATTCGCTTCGCGTATATCCCAAAGAGGTTCCCGGCATGCGTCCCGATCCTACGGACGGAATTGCACTGCGCAACGAGATGCTCAAGGAGATGGAGTCACAAAACGGATTGACTCGCGTTATTACGCTTAAGGCGTCCTTGTCTGTCCCCGGCGCTCTAGAGGGGGAGACCGTTCGCGCTTGGCTTCCCGTAGCCGCCACCTGCCGCCAACAGTCTCAGGTCGAGATTCTCGACATGACGCCGGAGGGTGCTGTTGCTCCCGCGAACGCTTCGGCGCGTACCGCCTCGTGGTCTTCTTCGAGTGAGCGCTCATTCTCGGTGACTTATCGTTATCACATCGATGCTGCTTATTGTGATGTCTACGGTGGCACACTTCCGGTTCATCCGCGTATGGACGCGCCTCTGCCCGAGGATATTTCCGAGGACCGTCCGCACATTGCATTTACGCCGTATCTGCAGCAGCTGACGGCCAGCGTTGTTGGCGGACTCGAGGATCCGCTCGATCGCGCCCGTGCTATCTATGATTACCTGACGCAGTATATCGACTATCGCTATCAGCCGCCGTACTTGCTTTTGGGATCTATTGCCGATGACTGCGCGCATTCGCTCCGCGGCGATTGCGGCGTTATGGCGCTCACGTTTATCACCATGTGCCGTATCGCGGGCGTGCCTGCCCGTTGGCAGAGCGGCCTCTACGTTGCGCCCGATTCGGTGGGGTCGCACGACTGGGCAGAGTTCTATACGCCGCAGACCGGTTGGCTCAACGCCGACGTGTCATTTGGATCTTCTGCTCGCAGGATGGGGGAGGAGTGGCGCCGCCGTCACTACTTTGGCAATCTCGACCCATGGCGTATGGTGGCCAACAATCGATTCCAGGCAGAGTTTGAGCCCTCTTTCGACGGCATGCGCGAGGACCCTTACGATAACCAGATGGGTGAGGCTTCGGTCGACGGTCGCGGATGCCGTCAGCGCGAGATGCTACGCACGGTCGAACTCATCGAAATGCTCGAAGTTCCATTTTCGGACTAATCGGTAGAAAGCTGTGATAAACTAACTCACGCATTGCGTGCCCGAGTGGCGGAATTGGCAGACGCAGTGGACTCAAAATCCACCGTTGGCAACAACGTGCGAGTTCGAGTCTCGCCTCGGGCACCATACATGCAAGTGAGCGTTCAAGGGGGTCAAGGCCCCCTTTTTCGTGTACGTAATGTGATAACGCGCTGTACGTGTTATTATTCGCAAGGCGTTGTTCCCGCAATGCCCTAAAGAGGAACCCGAGGGTTCCCACCTTTTGGCGCCAATGAGCAGCTGACTGGTCATACAACTTAGATTCCCTTCCTCAAATCGAGGAACTCTATGTGTACGACCTGGTTGCTGAGAAGCGCCGGGTTATTTTTTTATGAATGGAGGTAGGGAAAATAACTAAGTCTGATGACACCCGCATCAACGACGAGATCACTGCATCTTCGTGCCGTTTGATTGGCGTCGATGGCTCTCAGCTCGGCCTGTTCGCCATCCGCGATGCCCAGCGCGTCGCCGACGATCAGGGTCTCGACTTGGTCGAGATCGCTCCCAACGCGGAGCCGCCGGTCTGCAAGGTCATGGACTACGGTAAGTTCAAGTACCAGCAGGCCATGAAGGCCAAGGCTGCTCGTAAGAACCAGTCCAAGGTCGAGGTCAAGGAAATGAAGTTCCGACCCAAGATCGACGTTGGCGACTACGAGACCAAGAAGGGCCACGTTCTGCGTTTCCTCAAGAAGGGCGCACGCGTTAAGATCACCATCATGTTCCGCGGCCGTGAGATGGCTCACCCGGAGCAGGGCCTTAACGTTCTCGAGCGTCTCGCCGAGGATGTCAAGCCTTACGCTACGGTCGAGTCCAAGCCTAAGATGGAAGGCCGTAACATGCTTATGCTGCTCGCCCCGATTAAGGGCGCCTTCGATGAGGATAAAGCGGCAAGCGATACCAAGTAACTAGTGTTCTGTAACCGATTAAGGAGTATTTCATGCCTAAGATGAAGTCCCACAGCGGCACCAAGAAGCGTTTCCGCAAGACTGGTACCGGCAAGCTTATGCGCGCCAAGGCTTTCAAGAGCCACATCCTGAGCAAGAAGTCCACCAAGCGTAAGCGTGGCTTCCGTCAGGAGACCGAGATCGCCGCTGCCGACCGCAAGGTCATCAAGTCGCGTCTCGCCTAAGTTCGCGTTCCCGTTTTTCGTTTTACCGTCTAGGAGTTGATAGAACATGGCACGTATTAAGCGCGCTGTTGCCGCCAAGAAGAAGCGCCGTACCGTTATGCACCGTGCGAAGGGTTACTACGGTGCCGCTTCGCGTACTTACAAGCATGCTAAAGAGCAGGTCCAGCACTCCCTGCAGTATCAGTATCGTGATCGCCGCAACAAGAAGCGCGAGATTCGTTCTCTCTGGATCACCCGTATCAACGCTGCTGCTCGCCTGAACGACATCTCTTACTCTCAGTTCATGCACGGTCTGAAGGTTGCCGGCATCGAGCTCGACCGCAAGGTCCTGGCTCAGATGGCTTACGAGGACATCGAGTCCTTCAACGAGCTGGCTACCATCGCCAAGAAGGCTCTCGAGGCCTAATAGATTCTCTTGAATCGCTAGGGGAGTGTCGCGTTGTGCGCGGCGCTCCCTCTTTTTATCTGAAGCGCTGGTTTATATAGCAAAAGCGCGGGTAGATAGACACTTACAGGTGACCGATCTTTATATATCTCTTAACCGAAGGGTCATCATCTGATACGTGCAGTATTTCTGCACCAGCCTTTCTATTACTTATATAGGAAGCGATGTATTGTGTAGGACTTGTGAAGAGTGGAATTCCCGCCCCCGGGGCCCCTCCGGTCTGGCAATATATCTCCTTGCCGCGCGGCCCGGTGCAACCGGGAACCAGCGCAGGCGTGCACCTTGAGAACCGGATACTGCGAGGATGGACACACCAGATGTGTCGCATCCGGGCAGACATCGAACCATTTGAAATGGTCTAACTTGGATTTGTTTTTCGCAAGGCCGCCGAGAGGCGGCCCCGAGAAATTCCTTTTCCTATACTAGAACCATATGAATCGAACGGAACCGATCAGCGATGAACTGAGAGGACCGGACGGGCTCGAAGCCCATATATTTTGGACGGAGAGTTCGATCCTGGCTCAGGATGAACGCTGGCGGCGCGCCTAACACATGC
>CAJMRO010000018.1:0-24731 GCA_905215825.1 uncultured bacterium | reverse complement strand
CCGCCGCTGTCACCACTGCCGCCGAGCCGACCGCCGCTGCCGCCGACAGCAAGCCTGTCGCCGATCAGCCCGAGCCCGCCGCCGACACATCCGCCAAGAAGGATGTCGACGGCCTGAAGGTCCTCGTCCTGTGCGCCGGCGCCGGCACCTCTGCCATGCTTGCCAATGCCATCAAGGAAGGTGCCGCGCAGACCGGAGAGAACATCGCTTCCTCCGCAGGCGCCTATGGCCAGCACACTGCCATCATGGATCAGTACGATGTCATCGTGCTCGCCCCGCAGGTTCGTAGCTACTACAACGACATGAAGGCCGACACCGATCGTCTGGGCATTAAGCTGCTCGCTCCCCGCGGTAAGGAATATATCGACCTTACTCGCGACCCCGCCGGCGCCATCAAGTGGCTCCGCGAGAACCTTGACTAGTTTCCTCCCTCTGTTGGTGCCCGGATCCCCAGTTCGGGCACCTCTCCCTATTCGTATCCCACAGAAAGGATGACTCATGACCAACCCCATGCAGTTCCCCGACGGCTTTGTGTTTGGCGGCGCCACCGCTGCTTACCAGGTTGAGGGCGAGACCCGTACGCACGGCAAGGGCAAAGTGCCCTGGGACGATTTCCTGGCAGCCCAGGGTCGCTTCTCCCCCGATCCCGCAAGCGACTTCTACAACAAGTACCCGGTCGATATCGACCTGTGCCAGCGCTTCGGCATCAACGGTATCCGCGTCTCCATCGCCTGGAGCCGCATCTTCCCCAACGGCACCGGTGAGATTAACCCCGAGGGCGTCGCCTTCTATCACGAGCTTTTTGCCACCTGCAACAAAGCTGGCGTTATCCCCTATGTCACGCTCGATCACTTCGATACGCCCGAGGCCTTCTACCAGGACGGCGGCGAGGGCTTCCTGACGCGCACGACCATCGATGCCTTTGTCGAGTACGCCAAGTTCTGCTTTGCCGAGTTCACCGAGGTCAAGCACTGGTTTACCTTTAACGAGATTCCCGCGACCGCCGAGGGCAGCTTTATCGTCGGCAACTGGCCGCACGGCGAGAAGTACCGCCTGGACAAGGCCTTCCAGCTCATGCACAACATGATGGTGGCCCACGCCAAGGCTGTCGTCGCCTTCCATGAGGGCGGCTTTGAGGGCGAGATCGGCATTGTCCAGAACCTGGAGCCCAAGTATCCCCTCGACCCCAACAACGCTGCCGACTGCGAGGCAGCTCGCATGGCCGACGTCATCAACAACCGCTGGGTACTCGACGCCACCTTCCGTGGCCACTATGCAGCCGACACCATGGAGGCTGCGACCAAGCTTGCCCATATCGCCGGCGGCGAGCTCGACGTTCGTGGCGAGGACATCGCCGCGCTGACCGCCGCGCTCCCCTACAACGATTGCCTGGGCGTCAACACCTACAAGTGCCAGTTCCTGCGTGCTGCCGAGGGCGAAAACGACATCAACCACAATGGCACCGGCGACAAGGGCTCCTCGCGCTGGTTCCTCAAGGGCGTTGGTGAGTCATGCGTGCGCGAAGGCGTTCCCACCACCGATTGGGACTGGATCATCTATCCCGAGGGCCTGTACGACCTGCTGCTGCGCATTAAGAACGATTACCCCAACTACAAGAAGATCTACATCACCGAGAACGGCATGGGCTATAAGGACGACTTTGAGGACGGCTTTATCGACGACGCCCCTCGCATCGACTACATGCGTCAGCATCTCGCATGGATCCTCAAGGCAATCGACGGCGGCGTAAACGTCGACGGTTACTTTGTGTGGTCGCTGCAGGACCAGTTCTCCTGGACCAACGGCTATAACAAACGTTACGGCCTGTTCTACATCGACTTTGAGACCCAGAAGCGCTATCCCAAGGCGAGCGCGTACTGGTACAAGAACGTCGCGGAGACCGGCCTGCTTATGGCCTAACTTTTGCCGCATACCCCCTGTCGGCCGCATGCGAATCCCTCCACGGGTTCGCATGCGGCCCTTTTTGTTTTTGGTGAGCCCGAGCGAATCATTCGTCTCGATCTGTAACATCTAGCAGGGGTTTTCGGCCCTAGCTGTTATAGATTTAGACGAACGGGCGACCAGGGCTGAAAGATCTCAATCTGTAACACGTAGCCCACTTTCGACCGTCTACCTGTTACAGATCGAGACAATAAGATAGTCAAATCCGAACTTTCCAAGCAGTTATGAAGCATGGTTTCTAGTTTTCGGTATCACGAACATACTTTCGGTATCATTTAATGGTATTATGATATCGAAAGTATGTTCGTGATACCGAAAGGAGCCGCATGCGCCAGTTCGATTACACCACAGTCCCAGCGGAACTCGAAGCAACTCCAATCACCAACCTCCTCCTCTCGATACGCGAGCATAAAGGCCGTCAGCTTGCTCTGAGTCAAGTCAAACCCGAGCTTCTATCGTCCCTAATGGAGGAGGCTAAGATCCAAAGCACCCGATCCTCCAACGGACTTGAAGGAATTGTTACCACCCAAAAAAGACTCAAAGCGATCATGGCGTATTCCGCCAAGCCAAGCTCCCGCGCAGAGGAAGAAATTGCTGGATACCGAGATGTGCTGTCGCTTATTCACGAGCAACACGATTCCATTCCCGTAACGCCATCGGTCATTCTGCAGTTGCATCGTGACCTCATGGCGCACACGGCAATCTCGTATGGAGGCCATTGGAAAGATGGCGATAACGAAATCGTCTCCATTGACGATCAAGGAAATCGATTTGTGCGCTTTAGGCCCCCTTCGGCCCTAGCAACCCCGGGACTTATTAAAGAAGCCTGCCAGTCCCTCAACGATGCTTTATCTCGCCAAGTTTGCGATCCCCTCCTTATATCGCTCCGCTTTATCTTCGATTTTGTTAGCATTCATCCCTTCAACGATGGCAATGGCAGGATGAGCCGGCTCCTTACAACGCTGCTGCTCGAAAAGACTGGATACGACGTTGCGCGTTACATCAGCATCGAACGACTTATTGAAGACAACAAAGCGCTTTACTACAACGCTCTCGCTGCAAGCTCCACTGGATGGAATGAAAATCAAAACACCGAAGTACCCTTTATCCGTTTCATGCTCGGAACAACCCTGGCCGCCTACCGACAGCTCGAGCAGCGTACCTTAATTGAATCAAGCACTCGTCCCATGTCGAAGCAAGCGCGCATCGCCGTTCTATTTCAACAGAGACCCGGCGTCATTAAGA
The DNA here is from genome assembly GCA_905215825.1 of uncultured bacterium. Lineage (GTDB taxonomy): Bacteria > Actinomycetota > Coriobacteriia > Coriobacteriales > Coriobacteriaceae > Collinsella. Next base: position 21,524 of record CAJMRO010000018.1, on the reverse strand, counting down.
AATCCGACATCCGGTCCAACTGCCCCGATATCAGCGAGGTAACCGTTAAACGAACCCTCGGTCAGCTTGTTAGTTGCAGCGCAATCGAAAAAACAGGAGCGGGTCGTTCGACGGGCTACATACTCAAAGACGTCCATGCTCTAGAACTATTCTTGCAATCCACATTACCCGATAGCGAGGCCGCAATAGCAAAAGAGGCTCCAAAGGATAAGCTCCTTGAACGTGTAAACCACGCCGAGGATGAAAGCAGAGAGGGGCTCTATGAAGACTACGATTCATTCTCAAGGGACATAAAGACGAAATACGGAGTCTAGTCATATCCCAGAATAGCCTCATCCTTGTTGCCCAAAGTTATTTACGCGTCATTGTGAAGCGATAACCCCTGCGCCGGCAGGGGCAGAAGTATCGTCTGCTGCGCTAGTTAGCAGATGACCTGCGTGTGTTCCTCGATGGCGGCGCGATCCTCGGCGGCGATACCTGGCTCGCACACCACGGCGTCCAAACTGTCCAGGCGGCAGAAGGTGTAGAAGTCGCGCTTGCCGATTTTGCTGGAGTCGGCGATCAGATAGCGCGAGTCGGCCTTGCTAAAGGCGAGCTGCTGGATACGGCCCTCGTCCATATTGGACGTAGACACATCGCCATCCAGAATGCCGTTGGCACCGATAAACGCCGCGTCGATACCCAGTGCACGCAGGGTATCCTCGGCCGTTGGTCCCACAAAAGCGGCGGTGCGGCGACGGTACATACCACCCACGAGGCACAGGTCGCAATCTTCGCGCGCCTCGAGCAGGTTAAACACCGAAAGCGAATTGGTCACGATACGCAGGCGAAATGCCGGCAGCATCGAAGCCATCTGCTCAACCGTGGTGCCCGTACCCAAAAAGATGGTCGAGCCCTCCTCGATAAGCTCCACAGCGCGGCGCGCGATCTGCATCTTTTCCTCGGCATGCTTAGTGCGCTTTTCGCTGTGCGAATACTCATGGCGCAACATAGCGTGGGGACGTCCCTGTGCACTACGGGCGCCGCCGTGCACGCGCTCGATCTCGCCCAGGCTCGCAAGTTCCTCAAGGTCGCGGCGAATCGTCATATCCGAAACGCCCAGCGCATCCGAAATCTCCTTGACCGAGACCGTGCCCTGCTCTTCGAGCAGCTGACGAACCTTATCCTGTCGTTCTGCCTTAATCACGATGAATCCTCGCCGTTCTTTGCGCGCATATCATTCAAACAGTAACGAACAAATTGTATCAGACTCGCGCGCGTCAAAAATCAACGCCCGCACAGCTCCAATCATCACTTTTTTGAGAAAAATACCCCCTGCTTTAGTGGGGTGTAGTGATAATCTCGCCTGTTCGCGCTACAGTTTGTCGGAAATACCTCGATGTTAGGAACCAAATGATCACTTCCGAGCTTTTCGGCACCGCGCCGTGCGGTACCCCCGTTCATCGTTACACCCTCAACGGGCCCGAGATCTGCGTTCGCATTATGGACTATGGCGCCACCGTGCTGGGTATCGATGTGCCCGACATTCCCGGCAACGTGCGCGATGTGGTGCTGGGCTTCGATAAGCTCGAGGATTACTTTGACAACCCCGCCTGCTTTGGCGCGACCATCGGCCCCGTGGCAAACCGCACCGCGGGCGCCACGATCACCATCGACGGCACGGACTGGCATATGCCGGCCAACGAAGGCGTCAACAACCTGCACAGCGATCTTGAGCGCGGCCTGCACAAGCGCGTGTGGGATGTTGAGCTCGACGAGGTCCACAACGCCGTGCGCATGACCACCTCGCTTGAGGATGGCGAGCTGGGCCTGCCCGGCAACCGAATCTTTACGGCTGTGTTTACCGTTACGCGCACCGGCGTCTTCCGCATCGAGTATGGTTGCGAGAGCGACCGCGCCACCTACGTGTCCATGACCAACCACACGTACTTTAACCTTGCCGGCCATAACGCCGGCATGGACTGTGAGCACTTCTTTATCGCCAACGCTGCCCACTACTTGCCCATTAACGAGCAGAACATCCCCACCGGCGAAATCGCTCCGGTCGAGGGAACACCGTTTGACTTTCGCGAGCTGCGCCCCGTCGCACCCGGCATGGAGGCCGACGACCCGCAGATTAAGCAGGCCCGTGGCTACGATCACTGCCTGTGCATCGATGGCTATCAGTACGGCCGCAACCTGCGTCGCGCCCTACATGTCGAGGAGATGTGGACCGGTCGTGAGCTGGACTACTACACCACCGCCCCGGGCGTGCAACTCTACACCGGCAACTGGCTGGGCGACGAGCACGCCAAGGACGATGCCAACTATGGCTGGGGCGCCGGCTTTGCCCTCGAGGCCGAGATGTACCCCGACACGCCGCACCAGCCGCTGTTCCCGCAGGGCATTGTGGGTCCGGGTCACCCCTACAGCAATATGATCGAATACCACTTTATGAGGCACTAGGCCCACAACGCGACATCTCGCACAGCAACGCCCGCCGGCACCACCGCCGACGGGCGCTGCTTCATGCCTAAATCCTTCTTTTCGATGCCACCGAATTGGTGACATAACAAAACTATGCCGAATTACTACGATGAACCCACTATGTCCGACCACGCGCTGGTTTATAAAAAATTAGCAACTCGTCTACCTGCGGTTTTATTCTCTGCAAATTTGGCATGCTCGGCGATAAGCAATTCATCGTAGTAAACCGGCATAGTTTTGGCGGACAGCGCCACACAGATCCCCTACGAAGGCAAAATGATCCGTTTTCCTCCGTCCCCAAGGGATCAGTTGAACAGATTGCCGATGGGGTCGGGGGCGGAACTGGGGAGATAGTGGATTTCTAGTTCTATGCCGAGCTTTTGCAGCTCTCTGAGAACAGCGACGTCTGTGTCGTCTACGGCAACTGCGGGCGTTGCGGGACGCTTGCCCTCCCCTGCCTGCATATGACCAATGCTGATCTTGGTGATCGGCACACCGCCCTTAACCAGCGCGAGCGCATCGGAGGGTGAGGCCACCATGATCAGAATCAATTGGCGAGGCGTTGCGGTATGAATGACGTCGATGGTCCTTTGCACCGAGAAAAACCGCGTCCAAACGCCTTCTGGCGCCGCCACCCTCATGGGTGCCCATTGGCGCGAATCTGCCGCGATCTCATCGTTGACGATTAGGACAAGGTTGGAACCCACGGCTTCGTTCCACAGCTCAACGTCTTGTCCGTAAATGAAACGGTCGTCGATGCGTGCGAGAAGAATCTTGGGTTGAGTCATCGCTGCCCCATTCTGTTTGAGACCCGTAAGAGCAAGACATCGCGTCTCCAATATTAGTGCATTTAAAGTGAGAAAAGCCGTCAGAACACTTGCGCGGATTTGCGATGTCCCGTATCATAGACAGCCGTTGACGCCTCAGTTGCGCCATCACATGGTCGCCAGCGTAGCTCAGTTGGTAGAGCACCGCTCTCGTAAAGCGGGGGTCACCGGTTCGAGCCCGGTCGCTGGCTCCATTGCACAAGATAGCCGCCTTCGGGCGGCTTTTTTGTTGCTGATTTCGGGCGCGCTTCCGCCAATCCAAGCACAACGCCGCCGGAAACTCTCCTACTCAACAAAAGCCCCGCCAACCGCAATCCCCAAAGGAACCGCGTTCAGCGGGGCCCAAGCGAGCTCCCCCAAGGGATAACGCTCGCAACACGAACAGCTCAGCCGAGCAGCGCGCTACTCCTCCCAGTAAGCATCTGCAAGCAGCTTAAAGCAAATCTTCTTGACCGGCTGCGCGCCATCGCCCTGGAATTCGAGCGTGGGCATGTGAGGCTCGCCGGCAACAAACAGCGCAAACTTGTCGTCAGCAAGATCGCCGGCGATCGAGGCGTCGGAATCGACCAGATCGTAGTCGTCCTTCTCGTCAAACTCCTGAACCAGCGTCAGGCTGCCCGTGGCAACCTTAAAGGCCTCGCGACCCTCGACGTCGATCTGCAGGTCGTGATAGCGCTGATGCGTCTCATAGTGAGCCTCGGCTTCGGGACGCGTCGTGGGAGCCATGACGTTCGCAAAGACCTTGTCGCCCAGAATCGGATGGCTGCCGACCTCGAGCTTCGCCGGATCGTTCTCCTCGAGCCAATCGATCAGCACGTCGAGGCCCTTGAGCATTCCACGGTACTCCTCGATATCGCCCAATGCACCGTAAATCATCTAAATCCCCTCTCGGATCGTTTCTTTGGCGGCTACTCGGCAAACGCATTACCGACGCTGTTGCCACCCACATGCGTCTCGACCAGGGTAAGGTCGGGATTGAACACGACAGTGTCGGCGTCGCGCCCCGGCATAATGCTACTGCACCTGTCGTCGACATGAGCTAGCAACCGATGCCGGGGCCGCAGCACAAGCTCCTACAGCTCGGTCACGACAACGCCGTTGTAAACCTCGTCCCAACGATCCATAACCAAGTGGCCAGTCATGGGATCCATGGCATTGAGCTTGCCGCAGGTGTTGGCGGTACGCAGCACCGTCTCGTCGTCGGCGCCGGCAGCAATCGCATGTGCGAAGCCGGCAATGGTCGAATCGCCAGAGCCCGTAGCGTTAACGGCGGGGATATCGGGGGTCTTGGCGCGGAACGCACGGCCATTGTGGAAGCCAACTGAGCCGGCAGCGCCCATGGATACGACGACCCAGGGGATATCGGAGAAGCGGGCGTCAGAGGCGAGCGCGGAACGGAGCTCGTCCACATCGTCGGTGGTAAAGCTCGTGCCCAGAAGGCCGTTAATTTCGGTCAGGTTAGGCTTAACCAGCTCAGGCTTGACCTCGGACTTGAGCGCAGCCTCGAGCGAGGCGCCCGAGGTATCGAGCAGCACCTTGGCGCCGGCGTTCTCTGCAATGCCCGTGATCTTGGCGTAGTAGTCCGCCTCGACGCCGCGGGGCAGCGAACCCGAGATGGTAACGACATCGGCCTTGCTCGCAAGCTCGGCGAACTTGGCGGTAAAGGCATCGAGTTCCTCGGGGGCAATCGTCGGGCCGCTCTCGAGCAACTCGGTCTGGTTGCCAGCATGAAGGATATTGAGACAGATGCGAGTCTCGCCCTTGATGGGCACAAAATCATTCTTAATGCCGTTGGCATCCATGAGCTCGGCCATATAGGCGCCCATATGACCACCAAGCAAGCCGGTTGCCACGACATCGTCGCCCAGCTGGCCCAGGACGCGGGCCACGTTGAGGCCCTTACCGCCGGCGGTCTTTTCGGGCGTCACGCGGTTGACGTCGTCGATAATGAGCTCATCGAGCTGATAGCGCGTATCGACGGACGGGTTCATCGTAACGGTGAGGATCATTTCTAGCTCCTTATCTCGCAGGCTCCTTATGCCTTGCAAAACGAATTGGCTACATGCGACTACAGAATCTCGATTGTGAACGAGCGCACGATGGTTTCTTTGGGCTTGGCGATAAGGCAGCCGCGCTTGTGCTCAAGCACGTCGTCCTCATCGGAGCAGGTCGAAAGACCGCCCCAGGGCTCAACTGCCACAAAATCACCCTCGGGCTTGCTCCACACAATGAGGTACGGGAAGCCCTCAAAGCTCAGGCGAACACCCTTGTCCTCGCCCTTTTTGGAAAGCGTGACCTGACGGCTCTCGAGCACGTCAAAGATGGTCTCCGCAAAATCGAAGAGCTCATGTGACAGAGGCAGCGTCTTTCCCACCATGGGGTTCTTGGAGCGGTTGGTCACGTCAATCAAGCCAGTCGAGGGGACGGCAGTGCAAAGCTCAGCAGCTTCGTCCTTCTCAAAGCGCAGCTCGTAGTCCGTATAGGCCTCGCCCTCATCGAGCGGGCACCTAAAGCCGGGGTGTCCACCGATAAAGAAAGGCATGTCCTCGGTGCCCTCGTTGGTAACCTCATAGGAGACGCGCACGGCGGCGTCCTCGAGCGTATAGCGGGCGACAAGCTTAAACGGATACGGATAATCGCTCAGCAGCGCGGCGTTATCCTCCGAAGCCAGGCACATCGCCAGCTCGTTCTCGCTCTGACTCAGCAGCTTCCACTCCTGTTTGCGCGCAAACCCATGGCGGGTGAGCTTCACATGATGTCCGGCAAACGTCATGGCGCTGTTATCGCGCAAACCTCCGCAAATCGGGAAGCAAATCGGTGCCTGGCCGGACCACACGGCGGGATCGCCCTGCCACAAGTACTCGCGACCTCCAGCCTCAATCGAGGTAAACGAACCACCGGCCGTGGAGACCTTGATAGAAATCGAATCGTTGGAGAGAGCGTATTCCATTGTCCATCCTTTCGAACAACTGCTTTTTACTCGCAAGAACCCGTCTCGGCCCTGACCAAAGGACAAACCCGCACGTTCATCGATGCGTCCGGTTTCCCAGCCATGCAACGGGGTACCATACAGACATTGATGCAATTACAGCTGAAAGGCCTTCTTATGCGAACCATCATCCTTTATGCCTCACACCACCACGGCAATACGAAAAAGCTCGTGGACGCCATCGTCGAGGCGCACCCCGAGATCGATACCCTCGACGTGAAGTCACTCGGTAAAAACGAGTACCCCGACCTGCACGAATACCATCTGATCGGTGTCGCCACGGGCATCTATTACTCCGAGATCGACAAGGACATGGCACGCGTGCTCACGAACGTGCTGCAGCCGCAGGACAAGGTGTTTGGCCTTATGACCTACGGTGGCAAAAACAAGTGGTACGGCAAGGATATCGATGGCATCTGCCGCATGAGGCAGGCCATCTTTATGGGCGTCTACGGCTGTCCCGGCTTTGATACGTGGGGGCCGTTCAAACTCACCGGCGGCGTCCAGAAGGGACACCCGACCGCTGAGGAAATTAAGGGCGCCGTCGACTTCTTCGACAAGATCGAAGACGAGTATGGCGACATCATCGTCGAAGAGTACGCCAAGCGCGAGAAGCGTCTAGCATACGAAAAGGAGCATCCCGCGGGGGGTCTTGTGGCCGGCGTCAAGCGCACGGCAAAGAAGATCGTTAACAAGCTGTAACTGTTAAGGTGCTTTTGAGCGTTTAACCCATACGGCGGGTCCGAGCAGATTCGGGCCCGCCGTCTTTTTCTATCGTTAATCGGTAAAGGCGTTGCCGACGCTCTGGCCGCCAACATACGTCTCGACGAGGGTGAGCTCATGGTCGAACACGACAAAGTCGGCGTCGCGACCCGGCATGATGCTGCCGCACTTATCCTCGATGTGCGCAGAGCGAGCCGGCACCTCGGTTGCCATGCGAATGGCGATATCAGCGCTGGCGATGCCCCAATCGACAATGTTCTTGACGCCCTGGGCAAGCGTGAGCACCGAGCCGGCAATGCTTTTGCCGTCGGCGAGCCAGCACAGGTTGTCCTTCATGATGACGTCCATGCCACCACTGGTGTAGCTGCCCTCGGGCATGCCGCCGCAGCCCAGGCAGTCGGTGATGAGCACCGTGTGCTGCCAGCCCTTTGCCTGCAGCAGTGCCTTGATGGCGGCAGGGTTTACGTGCTTGCCGTCACAGATGATCTCGGCGTAGGTCTCGGGCGTGGACATGGCAGCACCCACGACACCGGGCTCACGGTGATGCAGACCGCGCTGGCCGTTATAGGTATGCGTAAAGCAGCTGGCACCGGCATTGATAGCGACGATGCACTCATCGTAGGTGGCGTCGGAGTGACCGATGCTGGTCACCACGCCCTTGGCGTTCAGAGCAGCCGCATAAGCAGCGGCACCGTCGCGCTCGGCGGCCATGGCGCTCTTAACGATGCGACCGCCCGCAGCCTCCTGCCACTGGTCGAAAACCTCCTCGGAGGGGTCAATCAGGTAAGCGGGGTTCTGCGCGCCCACGTGCTTCATGGTAAAGAAGGGGCCCTCCAGGTAGATGCCCTGAATGCGGGCACCGCAGAAGTCGGGGCCGCGGCCCTCGTCCGCCTTGGCGATAGCAGCGCAGGCGTCCTTGATCTGTTCGACGCCATCGGTGAACGTCGTGGGCAGCCAGCTGGTGGTACCGCGACGGGCGAGCTCGGTTGAGCTGATATCGATGCCCTCGGGATCGTTATCGGTAGTTGAGTGGTTGTAGAAGCCATGGATGTGAGTATCGACCATACCCGGTGCGATCCACGATCCCGTGTAGTCCTTAATCTCGCAAGAGGGCTCGTCGGCCTGCCAGGCGCCAAAAACGCCATCCTCGACCATAAGATAGCCGCCCAGTTGCGGGCCTGCCGGCAAGAAGAACTTGTCAGCCTTAATTGCGTACGTGCTCATATGCACTCCTCGCTTCTAAAGCAGTTGACTGTGGTAATGCTTATACCCAGCTCACGTAAAACAAAAAGCGCCCGCCCGCCGTTATGAGCGGACGGGCGCCCTTACAGGGGGACGCGATTAAGCGGTGAAGGGGTGAATCGTCACGCCCTTAACCACGCGGTTGACCGTGCCGGTGGGGCTCGGCGTATCGGGCGTGTTGCCCACGCGGACGGAGTTGAGCAGGCTGATAGCCTGGGCAAACATCACGAACGGCAGAGCAAGGTAACCCTCGGGAAGTGCCTCGTAGCCCTTAAAGGTGAAGGACTCACCCTCATAGACGGTGGCACCTTCCTGCTGAACGGCGATGGTGTGCTGAGCGATCTCGTCGCCACCGATCTCGTTGAGGATGTCGATGTCGTACTGACGGGTGTAGGCGTCGTTGTTGACGAACACGAAGACGAGCGTCTTATCGTCGACGAAGGACTTAGGTCCGTGACGATAGCCCATGGAGGTGTCGTAGGAAGTAGCGACCAGACCGTGAGCGAGCTCGAGGATCTTGAGCTGGCTCTCCTGAGCAAGGCCACCGAAGGAGCCAGAACCCAAGTAGGTCACGCGGTTGAAATCGCCAGCCAGGTAATCGGCGATCTCGGGCTCACGGGAGATGACCTCCTCGCCCATCTTGGCAATCGTCTCGACCCACTCGGCCTTCTGCTCGTCAGAGGCAGTGTCGAAAATAAGGGTGGAGAGCAGGGTCATGCAGGAATAAGAACCGGTCATGGCGAAGCCCTTGTCGTTGGCGCGCGGAATGAGCAGCGTCAGCGCATTGGGATCATCGGCAGACTCGACGGCAAGCTTGCCCTCGGGAGCGCAGGTGATGTTGAGGAACTTGACGTTGTGGACGAGCTCCTTGGCAACGGCAACGGCGGCAAGGCTCTCGGGGCTGTTGCCAGAGCGGGCAAAGGAAACCACGAGCGTGGGATCCTCGGCGCGCAGGAAGTCGCGCGGGGCGCTCACGATGTCGGTCGTGGCGATGGGCTTAAAGTCGTAGAGATCAGTGTTGCCAGCGTGACGCAGGTACGGGGCGCAGGTATCGCCAACGTAGTCGGACGTACCGGCACCGGTAAAGACAACAGACAGACGACCCTCGCCCATAGCGCGAGCCTCAGCCAGAAAGGCCTCGATGGCCTCCTTGTTCTCGCGATAGATGTTGAGCGTATCACGCCAAAGCTCGGGCTGCTGAGCAATCTCGGCCGTGGTGATCTGGGCGCCGAGCTCGGTAAGCTCCTCGACACTCTTCTCGAACATTTCTAATACCTCTTTCTTTACTAAATTGTCTGATATACAAAGACTTAATCTGAAAAGTTAAATCGGGTAGTAGTCATAGGCTGTTTTTCTTTCGTTAGCACTCGTATCCGATCACAGAGTATCTCGATAATGAGAAATCCTGTACTTAAACTTGTCCGCACGAGCCACCGAAAGCGTGAACTCGACAACATCATTTTGGGTGTTGTGAGTAGTTCGGACTATGTCCAGAACTGGCGCACCCTCACCAATACCTAGAAGCCGAGCGTCACATGGACGTGCTATACCCGCAGAGAACTCCTCATCCGCTACTCGAATTTTCTGCTGATAATCCTGCTCAATAACATCGTAAAGGGGCTTTTGTTCGAGTAGAGGACGCTTGAGTGAAATAAAGAGCCTTGCTGGAAGATAGCTACGCTCAACCATCATAGGTATACCATCTGCCATTCGTAAACGTTTGAGTTTTAATACCTTTTCACCCAAATGAATCCCCATTTGCATCGAGAGCGTTTTATCTGCTTCCATTTCACAGAACTCTAAGATGGTTGTTTCTGGCAGCCGGCCCATCGCTTTCATCTGTTCAGTAAAACTGTACGATTGGGTAAGATTTGTTGCTTGAGCTAGTCGATCGGCAACAAACGTACCGCGACCTTGTTTTCGCACAATCCGACCAAGATACTCAAGTTCCTGAATTGCAAGCCGGACAGTCGACCGCGAAAGCCCGAAACGTTCGGCAAGCTCACGTTCGGACGGAATCAAATCACCTGGCTGATATTCATGATCAATTTTTTCGATCAGAATATCTACGAGCTGGTCATATAGCGGTTGTCTGTGCCTCGTGCACGTCATGATATTCTCCACGTAATGAGCAATTGACCAATACTTCAGCCTTCAGGTAACGCACCAACATGTCCAATAAATGGGCTAATAGCGACACTACATCTCATCATCTTCATCAATGTCAGCACTCTCGAGTTTCTTGAGATCGACTCCCTCACGACCAACGACCCGTGCGCGTTCGGCAAGTTCATCAAGCGTTGGGTCTCCAAACGCACGCGTCATAACGAGCTCCACCAGCATAGGTAGATTTGTTCCGGTGACAACGGTCACGTTATCGAGCTCAGTCGTCATTGGGATAGCTTGATTGAACGGAGTACCGCCAAGCAAATCAACAAACACCAATACGCCATCACAAGCTTGACGCATCTTGGCAATGCAGGTTCGCAAATCATCACCAAAAGTAACCGCCTCCGAGCCCGCAAAAGGAACTACCTCAAAATTAGGCTGTTCGCCGGCGACCATATCCACAGCGCTTTTCAAACCAGGTGCAAACTGACCGTGACCAGTTAGTACAAATCCAATCATTCTATCTACCTTTCTACCGTTCGCTTTCTCTAGCCATAGAACCCCTCAAAAGGGCTCTTACGACCACTGCATCATTAAAGTTTAGTGAGTATTTTGTTTTATCGTGGGAGGTCTGTGAGCGTCTCTAAGCTGCTTTTCAAGGTTGCGATATCTAAGTGCTTCGCCCTTGTTCCCGCTGCTCTCATATTGATATGAAAGCAGCAGATAGAGCTTTCCGCGTAACCCAAGGTCGTTCGTATCCAGCATAGCTTCCATCTCATCGATCTTATCATGCCGACGGCAAAAGACTATGTCGTAGGTTAATTGACTGTCCGCCAAAATGCCCTTCGACACGATGGGGCGCATCTCTTCCAACATGGACGCCGCCCGCTTCCGGTCACCCGTCTTGATATAGAAATTAAAGGCGCGAACCGCAAGCTGTCGACGTTGTTTGTCGCTGCACGGCATCTCCAGCAAGTGGTCAAGCATTCGATCTGCATATGCGTCCATATCAGCAGCTTCATAGATCGTGAAACGCAGGTAATACTGCTTATACGTAGACATTACTATGCGCGCAAGTTTGCGATCGAGCAGGTCTATGCAATCTTGGTATAAGCCCAAGTTAAACAATACCTGCAATTTCATATCGAAGTATTTTTTCGCTCCTTCGGTCACAGCGAAATAAGCCACGACAACACAAATGAACAGGACGATCCAAAATGGCATTGCACTATATTCCCTTCAAGGCAGCCTTAAGGAATTAATCGAACACGATGACTGCATAACCGCCTATGAACAGCTGTGTTCGACAAAACAAAAGAGGCGCACACTCCAGGGGATATGGCGATAAAGTCGCCTTGGAGGTGTGCGCCACGTCTCAATTGAGGCTCAAATGCCGTGACAATATGGGGTATTTAGCCCTTGCAAATGATACCGAATGCACCCAAGGCAATGGACAGAACCAAGACGATAAAGATAGCCTTCGTCGAGGTCATGCCCTTCTTACCAAGGAGCCAGTATACGAAGCCGACGAGCGCGGCAGGAACCAGCTTGGGGCAAATCATATTGCAGATATTCTGCAAGTCAACGGTAACGCCACCGATAACAGGCTTCGCTGCAATGACGATACCGACATTGGTTGCGACCAGGGCACCGACCATAAAGACACCCATTACGGAGGCCGCGTCGGTCAACGCGTTCAGGCGGTCGCTCATGGTGGTGACGAGCTTCATACCCTGCTCATAGGCCATGTGGGTCTGCTTGCAGCGGAACCAGTCAACAAGGATGTTAACGGCGACCCAGATGAAGATACCCAAGGGGTTGCCGTTCATGGCCATATTGGCAGCCAGGGCGCCAAAAATGGTCGGGAGCAGCGAACCGAAGATGGAATCGCCGATGGAAGCCAGCGGTCCCATGAGACCGGTCTTGAGGCCAGCAACTGCCTCGAGGCCCTCAATGCCCTCCTCTTCCTCAATCGCCAAATCGATACCGGTGATGATCGTGTTGAGGAAGTTTGAGGTGTTGAAGAACGGTGCGCACTGGGCGCGGCAGGCTTCTTTTAGCTCCGGCGTGCCGTCACCGTACAGCTTGCGCAGCGTGGGCAGGATAATCCAGAGATAACCAGAGTGTTGCATGCGCTCGTAGTTCCAACCATCCTGGAAACCAAGCAGGTTACGACGGTTGATCTGCGCAAGGTCGTCCTTGGTAATCTTGTAGCCAGTGGTGCCATTGGCGAGTTTCTCATTAGAGCTCATCGTCGTCGTCTCCCTCCGCAGCGCCAGCAGCAGCGACGGGACGCTGGTTGTTCTTGTAGTACAGCAAAGACAGAGCAAAGCCAATAATAGCGATCGCCAGCATCGACATGTTATTGAACATACCGACCATATCCACGGCGCCCTTACCAAGCGCACCGTTCACAGCGACGATGTTGGCGTTGAGGTTCATGATGCTCGTGAAGGCCGTACCAAACAGGGCGGCGACTACAAAGCCGAGCAGCAGGTAGGCGACGTGCTTTTTGACCGGCAGGTAACGGAGCAGGATGGCGAAGCCAACGGCGGGCAAGGCACCGCCAGCAACAGACAGACCGTCACCCAGCCACTTCCAGTCGCCGTTAAGGGCGGTGGTGATGCCCTCGACCAAGCCCTGGCCAAATGCGAGAGCCAGGAAGACCGGAATCATGCGGGACAACATCCAGGAAACGGCACCGAGCAAGTAGTGTACGTTGTAGGCGCCCCAGTTCATCTTCTCGATATCGGCATCGCACATGTGACCGAAGAACGTGTTGGCGAAACGGCCGGCGATATCGGTGTAAACGAGAATGGCAGCGACAGGTACGCCGATGGCGGCAAGAGCCGTCTCGGGATTCATGCCAGCACCCACGGCAAAGGCAGTGGCGACCAGAGTGCCGGAGTTGGCATCGATACGAGAGGCGCCGCCAAAGGTACCAACGCCCAGGACGGTGAGCTGCATGCTGCCGCCGATAAACAGGCCAGTCTGCAGGTCACCCATAATCAAACCGGTAATCATACCGGAGAAGACGGCTGAGCCGGCACAGGTGTACCAGTTCAGCTCATCCATAATCTGATAACCCGCATACAGGGTTAACAGAAGAATCTGCCACCAAGCAATCATGGTAAACTCCTTATTTAAGGTGTAACAGTTTCTACAATACCAATACGCTTATATAAACCGTGCATCCCCCTTCACGGCCTAGCGTTAATTCAACTAGAGCGTGAGAGCCTCTGGGTTATCCTGCGGCGTCAGCTGAATGACAATAGGAAGATTATCGGCCTTGAGTTTGGCAAATGCGTCAAGGTCCCCCTGGTCGCAACTAATGTTGCGATTCAGCTTCTTGACCGGCTCCATTGTCGTCATATTACCGACGATGAGCTGCTCAAGCTTAACACCTTGTTCCAAAAGTCGAACGTAGACCTCAGGCTTTTTCGCAACAATGAAGAGACGTTGCGCATCATATTTGCCAGCAGTGATGTTGGCAGCGGCCTTGTCGACAGGAAGCACGGACAACTTCACAGTTGCCGGGCAAGCCATGCGAAGAACCTGCTTTTGGGTAGCATCTTGCGATACCTCGTCGTCAACTACCATGAAGCGGCTTACCTGACGGGCGTTAGACCAGAGGTTTGCCACCTGTCCGTGAATCAAGCGAAAGTCGATTCGTGCGCCTACAATCATTTCTACTCAACTCCTTCTTGTTCAAGTGTACGGATAACGGGCTCAGAGCGAAGGGAGATTTTCGCATCATACACGCCCTCTGTTTCGAACATAACGAGTTCATTGGTACCAGGGTGTAATAAACCGTGCGGAACATAGAGCGTCATGATGGGACCCTTATCCCAAAAACGTCCGACATTCGTTCCGTTTACGAATGCCACACCCTTTCCAAAACCCGTAGTGTCGATAAAGGTATCAGCCGGCTCAGATATATCAAACTTTGCGCGATAAAAGGAAGGTTGCCCCTCTACCCAGCCGGCGGAATAATCAAGATTATCGATGTTATCGAGTGGCAGACAACGCATCTCCCAACCGGTAACAAAGTGAAGATCAACGCAAACTCCTGTCCTAATGCCCTTATGTTGCGTATCAGCGAGCAATTTGTGACCATAATTGACGCGACCCATATCCTCGGTCAGAACATCCAGGCGGTTGTGTTCACAGGGAAGAACGCAGTGAATATCTTCCCCGATGTGCTCCTGATACTGCGTCGCCACTTTGTCACCGTTCACAAACACCTGAGCGCGGTCGCGGGCGTCAATAACCCGAATACGCTCTTCATCTGCACGGTCACGCTCGACAGTCGTGGTATATAACGTATATCCATACGACTGACCCATCTCTTCCATGGGCATAGGATATTGGGCTTCAATCGGCTCCGAAAGAATATCGAGCACATTAAAGAGACTTACGCGCTCACTCACCGAAATATCGGGCATGGAAAACGCCTTTTTTGTTAACGGCTTGCTTTGCGCGATATCGGGATACAGCTCGTGAACTGTCCTTTGAATTGCGAAGTATTTCTCGGTCGGGTTGCCCTGTTCGTCCAACGGAGCATCGTAGTCATATGATGTCACCTGGTGCAGGTCATGCGTATGGCGTGCAGAACATCCGTTCATAAATCCAAAGTTGGTGCCTCCATGAAACATGTAGAGGTTTAAAGATCCTCCAAGCTCGAGCACCTCGCGAACGCAAGAGGCAAGATCCTCGGGATCGCGCCTGATGACGTTCTCCCCGTAGCGATTGAACCAGCCGTCCCACAGCTCCATGCACATAAGAGGCCATTGTTTTCCATGCTCCTTGTGAAAAGCAGAAAGAGCCTCAAAGTTCTCCTTTGCATGAGAACCAAAGTTGCCGGTGCACAACACATCATCGTCAATAAGCGTACCGGCACGAAGGCACCCACGCCACGGACCATCGGAAGTACAAAGGGGCACGGAAACCCCACGCTCGACCATAAGGCGACGAATCGCACGAAGATAGTCCTTATCCTCGCAATACGACCCATACTCGTTTTCAACCTGCATCATGATGATGTTTCCGCCCTTGTCAATCTGACGCGAGACGAGTATCGGCATGAGATGGTCGTAGTACTGCGCAACGTGAGCAAGAAATTTGGGGTCGCTGCTACGCGGCCTCATATCATGTTCGCGCAGCAGCCATGCTGGCATGCCGCCAAATTCCCATTCTGCACAAATAAACGGAGAGGGCCGAACAATTGCATACAGACCGAGCGATGCTGCCTCATCAAGAAATGCCGCCAAATCGATTGAGCCAGAAAAATCGAAGACGCCAGGCTTTGGCTCATGAAGATTCCACGGTACATACGTTTCGACCGTATTAAACCCAAGAGCCTTAAGGTTATAGAGCGAGTGGTGCCAGTCGCTCGGATGAACACGCATATAGTGAATCGCCCCCGACAAGATGGTGAACGGCTCATCATCGAGTAGGAATTGATTGGTGATCTTAAACGAATGCATGCTACTCCCGAT
The DNA here is from genome assembly GCA_905215825.1 of uncultured bacterium. Lineage (GTDB taxonomy): Bacteria > Actinomycetota > Coriobacteriia > Coriobacteriales > Coriobacteriaceae > Collinsella. The sequence goes on along the minus strand of CAJMRO010000018.1, from coordinate 5,670 downwards.
CTTCGTGCTCTACGACGCGGATGCCGGTTCCTCGGCCCTCGGCTAAACGCCTTGCCTATTATGGACGCATTAACGCAATTATGTAGACAGAATCTGAAGTGGTCCGTAAACGGTAGCGAAATGACGATGAACGGCTTTAATAAAGAAAATTAAACTACCTGTTAGACCACTGTTTAATTATAGATTCCTAACGATTCTATATTTGAAAGGTGGTATGTACCATCTATCCACTATTTCCTACTAGTTACGTTATGTTTAATCGCATTTCTTCAAATGCTTATCTACTTTGGATTCACCTACATGAGCAATAGAGATCTGTTGTCTTCCTATTTCCAAGACTGGAAATATCCAGAATCGAACCTGACTTTCTTACGGCCGACTCGCCGCGTTCGACGACTCGTTAATACAGCAGAGCATTCATGGAGTCGGGTTCGTCACTGGGTAGATTGCGAACTTCCATTTTCACACCAAGCGCTTGCAGCTCTCTGAGAGCGGCGATGTCCGCATCGCCCATGGCGACCGTGGGCGTTGCGGGACGCCTGCCCTCCCCCGCCCGCATATGGCCGATGCTGACCTTGGCGATCGACACGCCGCCCCCAACCAGCGCGAGCGCATCGGCGGCTGAGGCCACCATGATCAGAATCCATTGACGCGGCGTTGCGGTATGAATGATGTCGATAGTCCTTTTGCACCGAGAAAAACCGTGTCCACACGCCTTCTGGCGCCGCGGCCCTCGTCGGCCTGGGCGATGGCGGCGCAGGCGTCCTTGATCTGCTCGACGCCATCGGTGAACGTCGTGGGCAGCCAGCTGGTGGTACCGCGACGGGCGAGCTCGGTCGAGCTGATATCGATGCCCTCGGGATCGCCATCGGTAGTCGAGTGGTTGTAGAAACCATGGATGTGAGTATCGACCATGCCCGGTGCGATCCACGACCCCGTGTAGTCCCTGATCTCGCAAGAGGGCCCGTCGGCCTGCCAGGCGCCAAAGACGCCATCCTCGACCATAAGATAGCCGCCCAGTTGCGGACCTGCCGGCAAGAAGAACTTGTCAGCCTTAATTGCGTACGTGCTCATCTATGCTCCCGCACCCGCAGTGTGTTTTAGGGCGAATCAAAAACCACCTCATTGTTAATTCGAGCGATTGTTCGTTGCCTTCTACCGCTTGGCTCATTTTGCACCCGCCGCAAAACACGCCAAGCCGTTTATACCCAATACCGTTAGACAGCGCGGTTGTGGTAGACCTTGTACTTAAACTGGTCGGCGCGCGCAACCGAACGCGTATACTCGATAACCTCGTTGTTCATGTCATATGTGGTACGAATCAAATCCAGGACCGGTGCGCCTTCGGCAAACTCGAGTAGACGAGCGTCGGAATGGCGTGCGATACTCGCGTAGAATTCTTCCTCGGCCAGGCGAACTTTCTCGTGATAGTCCTGCTCGATCATGTCATATAGAGATTTGTTCTCGATCATGGGGCGCTTAAGCGCAAAGAATTTGCGGCTCGGCAAATACGTGCACTCAATCATCAGCGGCACACCATCGGCAATACGCAGGCGCTTGATCTTGTACAGACGCTCGCCCAGACGCGCGTTCATCTCTGCGGCAATATTCTTGTCAGCCTCGACCTCGGTAAACTCAAGAATCGTCGTCTTGGGCACACGACCGATCGCCTTCATCTGCTCGGTAAAGCTATAGGTTTGCGTGAGGTTTGCCGTCTGCAGAGAGCGGTCGCTTATCATGGTTCCACGGCCACGCTGACGAACCACCAAGCCCAGGCGCTCAAGCTCCTGCAGGGCAAGGCGAACCGTCGTACGCGAGAGCCCGTAGCGCTCCGACAAGTCACGCTCGGACGGCAAATAGTCGCCGGGTCGAAGTTCGTGATCGATTTTATCGGTCAGCAAATCGACGAGCTGATCGTACAGAGGTTGTTTGCGCGCTCCCATTGCCATTATGATACCTGCCGGATAAATAACTCGAAATTGGTTGTAACCAGACACCACGTACTATATCAGTTTTAATGGAATAACAGCAGGTCAAACAGCACATTTCAATATTGTTTGCCAGTTGATAGCCTGTGCGCTGTAATACCAATCACACCGCTGCATCAAGTATCGATGTAGCAAAAAGGGCCGCCCCCGCGGAGCGGGACGACACTTTGCAAGATACATACGTCTTTAAGTCTTAGAGAAGCTTCTTGAGCTCCCCGGCAACAGCTTGGGTCCGCGCCGATGATGACCTGGGTAGCACCCTTGCCCATCTTCATGACACCCAGAGCGCCAGCCTTCTTGCAGGCAGCCTCGTCGACCAGAGCGGAATCGCCGAGCTCGAAGCGCAGGCGAGTAGCGCAGCAGTCAACGGTCTTGCCCTTCTCCTTGCCACCGACGGCAGCGAGAACGGCAGCGGCCACAGCGGCGAACTTGTCGTCGCCAGCAGCGGAGAGGGCGGAGGTCTCCTCGACATCCATATCCTCGCGACCAGGGGTCATGAGGTTGAATTTGGTGATGGCGAAGCGGAACATATGAATAAAACGTCCGAAAAGCTGAATATAATCCCTCTTTTTTCACCAATCTCTTCTTCAACGCAAAAAGCCCGCTAAAACGGTATCCGTTCTAGCGGGCTTATTCAGATATTTCGGCTACGCACTCGGAAGCTCAGGCGAACCTTACGCAAACAGGCCGTAGATGCTGATGTTGGCCTTGGCGTAGAGGCCGTTAGCATACTCGGTCCACTTGGAGCTGGCGCTCGAAGCCTGCGAGGAATACTGCTGGTAGGCGGTGTAATAGGCGGTCATGGCCTGCTTATAGGTAGCGCTATCGGCCGTAAAGGCATCGTCGGCAAAGGCCTTAGCGTAGGCGCTATCGGCGTCCTTCCAGGTGCCTTTCTCGCTATCCCACTCGTCGCCGGCAAGGTTGATGATGTAATCGGCGTAGTCCTTGCTCGCGGTCTCCTCGTTGCCGTCAGCAGGCTCAGTCGGGGCGGTCGGCATGCTTGCGGAGGTGTCGCCGACCTTCTTCTTGTAGAGCTTCTGCAGCGTCGCGGACTGACGGACGATCTGCTTGGCCTGGTCCTTGGACACGCCGTACTGCGTGGCCATGGTCTTGTAGTCGGAGGTGCCGATGGAATCCTCGGCGTACTGCTTCATTTCCTTGGAAGAGACGGTAATGCCCTCGTCCTCGGCAGCGTCCAGCAGAATCTGGTTGCGCACGTAGGACAGGATAACGTCGGCAGACGGAGCGGTGTAGTTGCCGTCATCGTCCTTGACGGTGTCGAGGCTGTACTGGCTCTCGATGGCCTCACGCGCGGTGATGTCGCTCTTCTTGCCGTTGTAGCTATAGCTTGCCACGGTCGAATCGAGCTGGTCCTCGGACAGGGTCGCCGAGCCGACGCCCTTGCCGCCAAAACCACCGTTGCCGATAAAGAAGCCGACCACGGCAGCAATCACGACGGCGACCACAAAGGCGGCAATCATCGTCTTCTTGTGCTTGGATGCGCGGTCGTCTTCGTCGGAACCCAGGATATCGTCGTCCTCGTCCTGCTCCTCGGGCATGAGGTTCTCGTCGGCGGCGTCCGCGGCGATCTTTGCCTCCAGGCGAGCGTCCTCCTCCTCGGCCGTCGTACCGGCGGCAATATGTTCGGCAGACGTACCGGCGACCAGATCGATCTTCTCCTCCTCATCACCATCGGGGCCTTCGCCGCGCTCGATGATCTGGATGCCGTCGATCTCGTCCTTCTCGTCCTTCTTTTGAATCAGACCCATATCAGTTACTCCTTGTTAGGAAACATAGTCCGCAATAGAATACGCCCGACAAAGCGCCGGGCGTATTGATTCTCAGGTTATACGCAAACACTTAAGTACTATTTAGGCGTTTGCAGTCTGCATGCCTTAGGCCAGGTGCGCGATAACGGCATCGGCAAAGGCCTGCGTGCCCACAGCGCCCTCAACGGAGCCGGTCTGGGCACGACGAACGTCGCCGGTAACCTGCTCACCCTCGTCGAGCGTGGCAGAAACGGCGGCGCGAATGCGATTGGCCGCGTCGTTCTCGCCCAGGTGATCGAGCATCATAGCCGCGGACAGAATCTCGGCCGTGGGGTTAGCGATATCCTGGCCAGCGATATCGGGCGCGGAGCCGTGCGTCGCCTCGAAGATGGCGCAGTCGGCACCGATGTTGGAACCCGGAGCCATACCCAGTCCACCTACCAGACCGGCGCACAGGTCGCTCACAATGTCACCGTACAGGTTGGGCAGCACCAGGACATCGAAGTCGTTGGGGTTCTGGACCAGGCCCATGCAGGTGGCGTCGACAATCTTGTCGTTGAACTCGATATCGGGATAGTTGGCGGCCACCTCGCGCGCAACGCGCAGGAACAGGCCATCGGTCGCCTTCATGATGTTGGCCTTATGCACGGCCGTCACCTTTTTGCGGCCGCAGCGGCGGGCGTACTCAAAAGCGTACTCCACAATGCGGCGGCTCTTGGCGATGGAAATCGGCTTAATTGAGATGGCGGAATCCGCGGCGAAGGTCTTCTGGCCCGAGCGCTCGACGAGCTGCGAGAGCTCCTCGACCTCGGCAGCGCCCTCATCGAACTCGATGCCGGCATAGAGGTCCTCGGTGTTCTCGCGCACGATAACCAGGTCGACGTCGCGGAAGCGCGAGCCGTCGCCCGGCTGCGACAGGCAGGGGCGCACGCAGGCGTACAGGTCAAAATGCTTGCGCAGGGCGACGTTAACGCTGCGGAAACCCGTGCCGACCGGCGTGGTGATGGGGCCCTTGATAGCAACCTTGGTCTCGGCGACCGCATCGAGCACATGTTGGGGCAGCGGCGTGCCAAACTCGTCCATGACGCCGGCACCGGCCTCCTGGACGTTCCAGTTGATCTGGACACCAGTGGCCTCGACCACGCGGCGCATAGCCTGCGTAATCTCGGGACCGATACCGTCACCAGGAATCAGGACTACATCGTGCGCCATAATCTGTTACTCCTCGTCTTCGGCGTCGTCAGATTTTTTTACGCTAGCACGCTTCTTCTTTTTGGAGAGATCCAGGCCAAAACGTTTAACAAGCATTTCGCAAATCTCGCTCGAACGGGCCTTGAGATAGCTACCCTTGCCGTTCTCGGCATCGAACTTAAGGCGCAGCGCAAGCTTCTCGGCGACCTCGGCGTCGATCTCGCCCTGGCCAAACTCGTACAGGCAACCGAGCATATCGCGATACTCAAGGTCGCCGTGGTAGCACTGGATGGCCTCGTCCAGGATGGGCCAAGCCTCGCGCGAACGCTCGACGCTCGTGGCGCCCCACACGCACAGCAGGCGGAAGGCGGCATAGCGCAGCGTGGAGGAAATCTCGTCGAACAGCGCGGTCTCGGCGCCCTCAAAGGCATCGCCCAGCTGCTCGGGGCAAGTGGTGGCGAGCGCCGTCAGGGCATCGAGGGCCTCCCAGCGGGTCTGAGCCTCGGGGCGATCGAGCGCCTCGATCAGCGCGGGCACACGGCGCCCGAGCGCCCCCTGGTTATACGCATACGCGCTGTCCTCGATGACCTTGACCAAGCGGTTGAAGCGCTCGAGGATGACCTCGCGCGGCGTGGGGTCGTCGATCTTCGCCGCGGGCGTGCCGTCGCGCTTGGAGTAGATGAAGGTGAACTCCTGAGCGTACCCGACCTGCTCCGCCAAGG
>CAJMRO010000017.1:0-25264 GCA_905215825.1 uncultured bacterium | reverse complement strand
CACGATCGCGTCGTGGCCCGGCACCAGCCTGTCCAGCAGCTCCGCGTCGCAGATGTCGCCCACGACGAGCTCCACGCGGTCCGACGGCAGGCCCGCGATGTTCTCGGGGTTGCCGGCGTAGGTCAGCTTGTCCAGGACGGTGACGTGGACGCCCGGGTGGTTGTTCACGACGTAGTGCACGAAGTTGCTGCCGATGAAGCCGCAGCCGCCAGTGACGATGATATTCTTGGGTTCGAAAATCTCAGACATGAAAATCCAATCTGAAGCATGTACAGCTTCTTTAGTATGCCGCAGGAAGTGACGCCGCGACGCTATTCAACAAAACTATCGGACATTTCGGCATGCGATAAGAGCCATAACCTTCGCAGAATTACCTCCTGTACAAAACGCCTCCGAAATGCAGTCTTTGTCGTAGTGAAAAACCGAATCCCCAGTTATTTCACGTAAGTACTTATAGAAGAAATCCTCCCAGCTTTTAAACTTCTCACTGTTTACAAAGGCTTCTGGGGTTTCCAAAACCGTCTTAACATCTAGCCCTGAAATTACGCCGGAGCTCAGCAGAAGCCATTCGAACGACTCGGGAAGACAAACCGTAACAGTATCGCGGTGAATGTCTTGCAGCTTAAGGACGCGGTCCGCATAGCACCCAAATGCCGCTCCGTCCGCAACAACAAACACGCGATCGTCGAAATGCTGATCCAACCAGCCCAAAATCGCGCTGTTCGTCATGGCCGAAGCACAGGTAAGCTCACTATCAGCGAAATGCCGTTCAAAGAACTGGAAACCAGACTTACTGTCCTCGCATAGAAGGATAGAAAAGTCCTGTTTTGGCGCCGACCGGGAAATAGCATAACGATGATTCCCGCGATCTTGATAAACAGGGACGAAAGAATGGTATTTTCCGCTCGTCTTAATCTTGTAAATCTCATCCACGCTATACGGAAGATTGGGGAAATCAGCCCTTGAGATCAGCACGAAATAATTCGAGGAATACAGCACATGATGGGCAAACTCATCAGAATGGATCTCTTTTAAGCCCTCATCGACAAATACAATCGAGTCATGAACGGACGAAAGCTGGTTTCGCCAATCATAATCGGTCAGGGCGACACAGGGACAATCGCATTGCAAGGAAACACCCGACTGCTCGCCCGTTCGCATGTAGTCTGCGACCATGTCAAACAGTGTCGTCTTACCCGTGCCACTATCCCCACGCACAATAGTAATGTTCCGTTTAATGGTAAATGTGTACTTGGTTCCCCTGCGGCGGGAAATCTTAACGAGATGCGAACCGTTCATAAGCAGCACCTACAGATACGGAATCGACTCGTGAATCAAATCGGCCATGTTGTGAACGATTCGGCCGCTATTCACGACTTTAATTTTAAAATCCTCGCGACCAAAGTCCATCACATGATAGAGATTCACAACGAGCTTGCGGTCTTTCGCCATGTCGAGAATCCACTTGGCACAGTTGTCACCACAGGTAGAAGCGTTAAAAATATGCTTACGATCAAATCTCATAAGCAGCAGCGTTTTCACGCCACCAGAAAGCTGGAGTGGGGAGATGGATCCAAGCACAGGGCTTTCGATGACGTTTTCGGAGACAACAACCGATCGATCGACATCTTTAATTATCGAGACAGCATAGGGATCCGTAATCCAAGAAGACCGGTAAGAGTTTTTGAAATATGTCGCTGTGTTGTAAATCGCTTCTGGCATATCGCCAAAGTAGACGCTTAACACATCCACTCCCAATCATATTGTCTTTATGGTCAACGTAATCATAACGAAAGGGGCCACCAGATAAACGGTGACCCCTAAAAGAAAACAAGCTGGCGCTAGTACTCGCGCGGGCTGTTGACGATCTCGCCGGCGGCGACCTTCTTCAGGTGCTGGCCGTAGACCGACTTGCCGTAGGCCTTGGCGGCCCCCTCCAGCTCGGCGGTCGTGATCCAGCCGTTCTCCCAGGCGATCTCCTCGGGGACCGAGACCGGCAGGTCCTGGGAGTGCTCCACGGCGCGGACGAACTCCGCGGCCTCGTGCAGGCTCTCCATGGTGCCGGTGTCCAGCCACGCGTAGCCGCGGCCGAGGGTGACCACGGACAGCGTCCCCTCCTCCAGGTACATCTGGTTGAGCGTGGTGATCTCCAGCTCGCCGCGCGCGGACGGCTCCACCCTATGCGCCTTGGCGGCCACGTCGCCCGGGTAGAAGTACAGGCCGGTAACGGCGTAGGAGCTCTTGGGCTGGGCGGGCTTCTCCTCGATGGAGACGGCCCTCCCCTCGCCGTCGAACTCCACGACGCCGAAGCGCTCGGGGTCGTCCACGTGGTAGCCGAAGACCGTGGCGCGGCCCGACTCGGCGTTCTGGACGGCGCGCGTCAGGTGGCGGGACAGGCCGTTGCCGTAGAAGATGTTGTCGCCGAGCACCAGGGCGCACGGCTCGCCGGCGATGAACTCCTCGCCGATGGTGAATGCCTGCGCCAGGCCATCGGGGCTCGGCTGCTCGGCGTAGGACAGGTTGACGCCGTAGCGCGAGCCGTCCCCGAGCAGGCGCTCGAAGTTGGGCAGGTCGGTAGGCGTGGAGATGACCAGGATGTCCCGGATGCCCGCCAGCATGAGGGTGGACAGCGGGTAGTAGATCATGGGCTTGTCGTAGACCGGCAGCAGCTGCTTGGAGGTCACGAGCGTGAGCGGGTACAGGCGCGTGCCGGACCCGCCGGCGAGGATGATGCCTTTCATAAAAATCCTCTCGATTGACAATCGTTGAGCAAAAGCCGCTGATTACAGATGCATAGTTAATTAAATTATACGCACCGGCAGCAACCTCCCCGTCTTCTTATTTAAATCGGACAGCAGAAACACGCAACTCTTTCTGCATTTCTAGCGAGGCAACAAATGAAAAAGTACAATGGGCAGTGTCCAACAAACGAAAGGCAGACAATGCGAGTCGAAACAACCGGAGTATGCAGAGGAAACTGGAAAATCTACCAGCAGCTTAAGATTGAAGGCATCCATAAAGGCTCCAGCGTAACAGCCCAAGCGGCTACAAACGACAACCGCTGCTTACCTTTATCCCTCCTAAAATTCCGGGACAATGGTTGTGACTCGAACTCATACGTCCTTGTACTCCCCGATCCCGATGCCCGCACCATCAAAATTGAGTTTTGCGAAATCGGCCAAGACGGTCGTACCCTGAGCAGCGACTCCCTTTCACTCAATTGCAAGAACATCAAATGGGAGTCTCGCCTTAACTACAAAATTAAACCTGACATGTGCAGTAAACTCCGAAACTATGATGACGTTTCAGAGTTTGACATGGCAACGATTGATTTCTGGCAGTGCATCGAAGATTCAAGCGACTACATCCTTAGGTGCACGGTGAGAACGCCGTATCGTAGCGACTCCCAAATCAAACTTCGCTGCCTCGATCGAACCCTCAATGAAGTTGATTTGAGCATCGTCAATTTCGGTTCGAATGTAACAAGCGTTGGATTTACGTCTGAGAAAAAGCAACTTGAAACGCAGCTCTCGGTTCGTATGCCAAAGACGTTCGATCGTTATTATTTTGTTATTGACGATCAAAATCACCCATCATTCAGTGCATTCGACTGCTTAACGCCCGATAAATTAGGCATGCTTCTTGAGGAGACCAACTTCCTCTTTACCCATGCGCAGTTCGACCCTGAATACCCCGAATGGTTCACGGAACATAAGGCGACTATCGGCGCTCTGGAGAAGCAGAGAAAAATCGTCTTCAACAGCGCTCCGAAGTTCAGCATCATTGTCCCTCTTTACAACACACCCATTTCGTTCTTTAACGATATGGCCGAATCCGTAAAAAACCAGTCTTATGCAAACTGGGAGCTCATCCTAGTTAATGCAAGTCCTGACAATCAGGAACTAAAGGCACGTGTTGAGCAGGAGACGGCCCACGACAACAGAATTAAATCAATTAACCTTACCGAGAATAAGGGCATTTCCGAAAATACAAACGCCGGCGTTGCCATCGCTTCCGGTGATTTCGTTAGCTTCTTTGACCATGACGATATTCTTGAACCGGACTTGTTGTTCTCATATGCCGAGGCAATTGAAAACGATGATGACGTCGATCTTCTTTATTGCGACGAAGATAAACTCATGCCCGATGGGAAACTAGCGCAGCCGTTCTTTAAGCCGGATTTCAATATCGATCTGCTCAGAAACAATAACTATATCTGCCATATGCTTACCATCCGTAAGTCGCTGCTTGATGTTCTAGAACCGAACACGAAAGAGTTCGATGGAGCACAGGATCATAATCTGACTCTCCGCGCCGTGGAAAAGGCAAGGAAAGTTCATCATGTTGCAAAGGTTCTATATCACTGGCGCCTAAGCGGGACCTCCACCGCAGCAAATGCCGATAGCAAGCCGTATGCCACCATCGCAGGTATCAAAGCGGTCCAGAGTCATTTGGATAGGCTTGGGCTCAATGCGAAAGTCGAACAAGCGCGTCGTCCCTTTACATATAAAGTAACCTACGCTGTGCCAGATTCCCATCCACTAGTGTCAGTTATCATCCCGACTAAAGACCACGCCGACATTCTGGACAACTGCATTAAGTCAATTGCTGAAAAATCAACGTACGACAATTACGAGCTTGTCATAATCGAAAACAACAGCACAGAAAAGGCGACGTTCGATTATTACGATAAGTTGCAAGCAAAATATCCTGATATCGTTCGTCTTGTAACTTGGGAACACGAATTCAATTTCTCCAAGCTCATGAACTTTGGCGTGGCTCACGCCAAAGGAAACTATCTCTTACTGTTGAATAATGATACTGAGGTAATTACCCCCAATTGGATTGAGACCATGCTTGGCATCTGCGCACGAGAGGATGTTGGCGCAGTTGGTGCAAAACTCTACTATCCCGACAACACCATTCAGCACGCGGGCTTATGCGTCACTGGTGGCGTGGCAGGACATCTTTGTCAAAGCATGCCAAAGGATAACTGGGGTTACTTTGCGCTCAACGATGCACAGCAAAACTTCAGCGCCGTCACCGCAGCTTGCATAATGACCAAGCGTAGCGAATATGAGAAAGTCGGAGGTTTCAGTGAAGAGCTTCAAGTTGCATTTAATGATGTTGACTTTTGCTTAAAGCTACGCGAGATCAACGACCTGATCGTATACACACCTGAAGTCGAGCTCTATCACTACGAGTCGATTTCTAGAGGCGTTGAAAACAATACGGAGAAGCAGATCCGCTTCCACAAAGAGGTCGCGTACATGAATTATCGATGGGCTAAGTATTACGTCGAAGGCGATCCTTATATGAATCCAAACTTCACCGTCGGGGAACCCGCGAATCGTTATTATCATTTATAAGAAGTTTGCATTTCTTTTTTATCATTTATAAGAAGTTTGCATTTCTTTTCATATTCAATCTAGGCAAATTAGCATGTGTCTAGGCTAGATAGGGGAATCGAGGATTAACCCTCGATTCCCCTATTGTGATAAGTTGTCCTTCACTCGACAGTCAGAGAGTATCTTATTCCAAAGGCGTATTTAAAACCCAGCCCCACTGAGGCGTAGCGGTAGTGTGGTAGTAGTTCAGCCACCAGGCCAGTGATGTCGTCCTGATGTAGCCGATGTTATCCATAACCATACCGTTACCGACGTAAATAGCAATGTGTCCCCAGCGAGCCCCCGCATTTGTATGCGTATGAGTAGGGACCGCAACTATCATTCCAACCTTAAGCTGCGATATATCTCGACTGTGACACCAATTCCAAAACATGTCGCATGCGTCACCGTTGGGATAAGACCCTAGCACGGGATAAAAAACCTCGCTAACCCACTCCGAGCACAACCCCACTCCAGGAGAAGGAACGTTGTAGCAGCGACCAACAATTTGAGACTGAGAGGAAGTGTGGGCAGAACGTTCGGGCTCTACCCAAGCACCAGCTGCATTAAAGAAATACTCGCCATTATCGATACTGTTCCAGCCGGTTGCCATTTGACCTGACGACATAAGGTAATACCATAGCCTGTCAGCATCGCGGAACCAGCCTGTATTCATAACGCCAGATTCGTTGTCGAGGTGATACCACCTCTCGCCAATTAATTGCCAACCGTGCTGCAGCACCCCGTCTGAATCTGTGTAAAACCACGTCTGAGCAGCGGAAGACCAATACCAGCCTAATATAGGCTTTCCTTCAGCGTCGTTGAGCTTAATCGCGCCCACGCTGTCCTTGACACCCGTTAACACAATTGCTCCACTGCCGCACGCATAATATGCGCTTCCATCTTTCGAGAAAATCCAGGCGTTGCACTCTAATGCACCACCGCTATCGGGATCCAAATAATAAATAGAGCCATTCACAGTTTGAAAACCTAGGAGCATGGCACCATTATTGTTAGGATCAAGCCAATACCAGTTAGAGCCATAGTAAAACCATCCAGCGCGAATCGCTCCAGTGGCATTGGCACAATACCATGTCCCATCGTCAACAAACCAACCAGTGCTCATGGATCCAGATTGAGAAAAATGATACAACGCACCGTTAACAAGTTTAAAGCCCGTAGCCATTAATCCAGAAGGTTCAAGCCAATACCAAGTATTGTCAAGGAACAGCCAGCCAGTCTGCATAGCGCCCGAAAGGTCCAAATAGTACCAGTTATGATTGACTAAAACCCAGCCGGTCTTCATTAAACCTGATGTTTCGTCAAGGTAGAACCAATGACTACCGCTGGCAGCCCATCCCTTCAAATGCGCACAGGACCCAGAGAATAAGTGCCATCAATCACTCAGATATCTCCAGCCAGTAGCTGCGTAGCCTTCGGAATCAAAATAATATTCCGCTCCCCCAATAGTCAGAAAACAGTTTGACGGCCAGCCACCGTCCTCATATCTCCACCACCATTTACCATTTTGGTAGGCCCAAGAACCAGGAAGAGCGATGCTATTATCGGAGGAACGAACAATTCGAAATGACAACTGGGCTGAAATACCGGAGTAATCCCCTAGCCCATTCACACTTATAGCGGCACAGCCAGGGGCAACATTATTTGAATACAAGACTTCGTAATTGATACCGTTTACTAGCACAGACCCATCGACGGCAAAAACAGAAACCTCAGGAGTAATCGCGGCGCCGGTATATTCATATGTCGAAAAATCAATAGACGCTTTTAAATTAACGGAATCCGAAGTCAAGCGGTCGCCGCCCAGTGTCCCAAATGCCTCCTGGCCCGCTTGAACCAAAGATCCATCAGCGCCTTCAACTGCATAATCATAAGATAATGAAAATGCGGTCGTAGGCCATATAAGAGGGGTGAAACAAATTGATACAAGACAAATCGCGCTGAATAAACTCAAATGCCGATTTCTCATCATTTCACTCTTCCTATGTAATCAGATAAACCTTTGAATATCCAGGCACAATCGACCTAGAGCCACAGTTCCCAAAATAAACAGCATGCCCAAAAAATCGTTTAACATGTCGCATCAGATAAAACGACACATCACTCATCAGCATATGGATTGTATATCTATTAAGCAATTATGGAGCAGCAGACGAGAGTGATCAATGTTAGACAAACGACTTTTTAGTCAAAGATAAGTGTGAATTAATCGTCCTTCTTCCGATATCGACAGTCAGGCAACAAGCCATCACCAGCGATGGAATCACCATCACTAACAGTATTCCAAGTTGATTTCCCAGATTGGTAAAGGTAAACAGACGCTTCCAGAGCCAGCTTTGAGCAAGTGAATTGTCGGAAATCAGATATACGGCAAAAGCGGATCCCGCAAGCCAATTGACACGGGCAGAATTAAATTAATATTTCAGACACAATTTAAATACTGATAGAAATACTGCAAACGAGAGACCCATTGAAAGAATGCTAGCTGATGAATAAACATACCCGTTAAATAGATTCACAGCAAAGTCGTGAATTATTCCTTGCGAATGATACAGAAGGTACAGCAAGAGAAGTCCTGATATAAAACATGCAGTCCCAACAAGCGCCAACTTATTCCAGCTAGTGGTATTAAAATTTACTGTTATCGTAAATAACAGACACCAATTGCGAGAACGATGAGATCGATGAGCATTCCTTCGGCTGGAAACGAAACGAACGGCAAATATCGAAATAATCCAAATGCAAACGATAATGATACTGAAAGGAATTTGTGCTCGCTTCTACTACAGGCTCGAAGCCCCTCCAATATATAGGGGAGCAGCAAAATAAGGCCGGCATCAGAAGTGTTAAACCACCATCCATACCCCGTGGCAATTGGAAAGACCGTATTGATAAAGAAAGAGGCCGAAAGGGGCAAACTGCCCGTAAAAATAGAAATAATCCCTAAAGTTATACTGTAAAAAACAACCTCATTATTAAGAATTATTAGCTTCTTGACCGCATCTTTAATGCTAAAAGAAGCTCTGTCGGCTATAAACCAAACGGCGATAAACACGAAGCAGCCAACTGCAACTTTTCCAATAGGGAGAAACACTCCCTTAAAAATTAAACGGGTTAAAGGACTAGCAAAAACCGATATATCATCTGCATTATGTATTACAAAATGATGCGCAAATACACACCACATTGAGATTAACCAAAAAAGCTCGACAATGGAATTACGTTCTTTTGCCATGGAGTTCTCCGGCTGGCTTAAGTTGACTCTATGCATCGATACAAGCCAATTGGCGTACAGTAGTGGTGAATTATAACGGCTGAGACGATTTAACAATCGGACCAAGGACCTCGTCACCGCTGTCCATCCAGATGACGATTTACAGCGAAACACCCCAGTCAAATTATGCTTCGGAAAGAATATTGCTCAGGCAGTTCGATAATGAAAGGACTTTTGACTCAAGAGCGAGCCCCCACCACCGGGACCACTCGAGCATAACGGTCCCTGGGCTCCGGCACTAGATTGACAACCACCCTGGGAGACTTAATGAGGAATAGCCGAAGGAACTGAATCAAACCATCGTATTGAGCTCATTCATGATTAGACCATTTCTCAAGTTCCTTTTCGAGTAGGGCAATCCTATGAGTAAGGTTTTTAATCGCCAAAACATGACGACTCACGGCAACGCTAAGAGACAGAGAGATTGCAAGCAACAGCACGATTGCACCCAAAAAAAGGAAATTGGCTGGGTTGACAAACCCAATAGCTGTTGAGCAACTATAAATAATTTGAGGACATATATCACAAATCAAGGCCGCCATACACATCAAAATCCACAACAGAGAGTACTTAAGAAGCATCTTTCCGTTGGACACGAGCCGCAAAACATAGACGAGAAAGCCGCCGAAAAAGAGGGCCGCACCAATCCTCAAAATTAGATTCATTATTTATCTCCCCTATGAACCCAGCACACAAGAACAATGGCTAACGTGACCTTGATCATGTAGTAGACGGAAGAGAAGCCCCCGATGGACGAACGTCCGCCTTGGCGTTCATTCATCTTTACAGGCGCCTCCATAACGGGAAGACCAAGCTTCATAGCCAAAGCAATCGACTCTGGCTCCGGGTAGTCATCAGGATAACTCTTGCAGAACAGGTCGATAGCATCTTTATTGCATGCCCTAAAACCAGAAGTGGGATCGGTGACCACCTTACCCGTAAGCAGCTCGAGCAAAAATGAAAGCCACCTGATTCCAACGCGACGCATAAAAGTTGACTGAAAACCATCAGTCTCAACCAGAAATCGAGAGCCTATCGCCAGGCTCGCCCCACCCTCAATCAGCTTTACAAGCTCAGGAACATAAGAAGGATCATGCTGGCCATCGCCGTCAACCTGAATGTCAATATCATAGCCAAATCTCTGAGCATACTTATGGCCCGCTTGGACCGCTCCACCGATACCAAGGTTCTGTGGCAGGTCCAATATGTTGACACCATGCTCTCGGCAAAGCTCAAGCGTTCCATCTTGTGACCCGTCGTTGATTACAACATAGTCATATCCCGCAGCTTTTATAGACGCAACGGTATCGAGAATGCACTCCTGTTCGTTATAGGCAGGGATTATTACGAGAACACGCGGATATCCTTTTGAACATGTTGTTGCAGCAAGAGACAATCGAGATTCATCCATTCCAAAAAAGTTGGCTCTTAGCGACGCTTGAAGAAATTGCGACTCTTACAGCCCAACGCACAGTTTAACTCAAACTTAAGTTTACAGTACCCTGACCAGCCATCGCGAAGTTACATCTCAAGCTTAGATATTTAGCTTGCTTAACTGGGGCCCACACGGAGTCCCCACCCATCATAGCAGGGTAAGGGCCCCGTGCACCTCTGTCTCAAATGCGGAACGCATGTCCTGAGTCCTCAACGCCGTCCCATTCGAACCAATCTAATCCAACTATTATCCCCTCTTACTATAGCCATGACTTATAGCGCTAGTTTAGAAAAATCGGATATACAAAAGCTCGAAAAACACAAAATACAGCAGCCCAAATGGAATCCCGAGCATAAAGGCTGTACATTTAGTCTTCTCTTCTTCATCGCAGTAAATAGGAAACCTGAGCAAAAGACAGGCGAAAGGTATTAACAAAGGTATGAGGTATCGCGCCTGAACACCCGCAACTGTCTGGCTTCCAACTCCTGTAAAGGCGATGTATAGAGCCAAAGCAACTAAATAGCAAGTAGCAAGAACCAGGAATAGAGTCCAAACAATCCCGAAACGGCTAAACTTAAATTTAGTAACTTTTTCATTATCAATAATGCATATAGCCTCAAACAACACGATGGGAAGATATGAAAGCCATGGGAACAGATTGGACACGTCCCCAAGATAAGCCATATTCGTTGATATTGAATTGAGAAACGCCGGGGTCAGCATCGATCCAAAAACGAAATTCGAGATTACAACTATAGTTCCAACTGGATTTGCAAGCACTCCCGTCGTTTGACCAGCCGTAGAGACTTCGGAGCCACCACGTGCATCAGAAATGTTATTTACGACAGAAGAGAAATATGGCGTCAAGAAAGATAAAATCATTATGGCGCAAACGAATAGTGCAGCTCCAATCAAGATACGTCTTTGCTTGCTCGAAGTATATTTATCTGCAGGAATTAAAAGCGCAAGTCCGAATAAGGGAAAATAAATCGCTTTAGCTGCAAATCCGATTGCAAAAGATAATAGAAATCCGAAGAATGTTTTTGCAGAAATATCCTCTTCAGAAACAAGCATCTTCAACAAAAGAGCTGTTCCTAGCAAACTGAACGATATCACACAGGGATCATACGAGTAACTGGCTGCCATTAACACGGCAGACGGGAACAACGCAATACAAGTGAAAAGACATTTTCTGCAAGGGGCTATACGAATTGCGATTCCGCAGATAACTGCATACGCAAGTAAATTAAATAATTTTCCCAATGCAAATTTGATAGAAAATGGGAGATGAAGCAAGCGACCCAAACAAAGGCCGATAGATGAAGGAATATAGGCAATTTTAGAAAGAGCCACACTATCAAAACAATTAACACGTTCGATACCTTCAGCTATATTATTTTTATCGGCCTCTCTGACTAATTGCTCAACAGAGCCACGGTTAAACTCTCTTGTTTCATCTATTGGGTACTTACCCAAAGATGCATCCAAACTAAAGCCGTCCCCCCTATAAAACTGTTCGACTATCATTCGGTCAGAATTTGTTATTTCAGCATTTGTGAGGTAGGAAACACTATTTGCATTTCCATAGTGGACCTCATCATCCCATGTCAGAAAATTTGTAACGGGGAAGCAAATAATTACGGATAGACCGACCGAGACAATGCATGCGAAAGCGAACAGTTCGGGCTTCAGATAAGAAGTGCCCCCATTAATAGCAATCAACCCGATCAAAACAGTAATGGGCAAAGCAGACGCGAACAACACCGTCTTTGACTTATCGAGCGGAATGCCAATAAAAGCGATTAAAACAGCAAAGCCAACAGAAACCGTCAAAAAAAAGAAACACTTCTTAGTATCAGTTTTCTTAACCGAGGCTACAAAGCTCTTCACCAGGCCATAGCAAAGCTCAATGCCTTGAAACGCTAAAACTAAATGAAAGCATATAACAAGACTTGCGATATTCCATGCGTCAAGATCGAAGGGGCCAAACGTCTTCGCACCAGTCAATATGATTAAAACTAGCAGAAAGCTGCTGAGAATGCTGGACGCGACGAGGACGGTTATCTGACGAATAGCGTCACCACCCGACTGTGATTTCGGTTGCAAATATAAGCACGCAACAGCAACGACATCGCAAAAGAGTTCAAGAATGAATAGATTTAAATTCTTATAATGCAATGATGTCGCAACAGCTAATAAAAGAAGTCCCAGCCCAAAGATGGCAAGCGCGTACTCGCTTTTCTTAATTGCAGGATTATTCAAAACGTGCATCTCCAACTAAAGACAAAATCGAATAGGGTAAGTCGACAATAACAAATTCGTATCTCAAATCCAACTTCACTCAAAAGCTAAGCAAAAGCCAGCCAAGTATCACTTAGCAAATACAAAACGCCTTCTCGACATCCATAGCAGTGGCATCCCAGTTATATCGATTTTCAACAAGCGCCCTAGAGTTTCGAGACTGAAGAGAAAGCAGCTTTCGATCATCAAAAAGCCTGCATAATGCCGAAACCACCTCATCAGATGCCATGGACCGAATTATTGTGCCGTAGCTATCATCTAAGATAAGCTCGCGTGCCCCGCCCACGTCTGTTACCACTGAAGGCGTTCCGCAGGCTGAAGCTTCAAGAAGTACCGTTGAAAAGCCTTCGGAACGAGTTGGAAGACAAAGCACATCTGCTTGCTGAAGTAAGGAGGAAATATCCTCTGTGTTACATCTCCCAAGCCAAAACAAGTTAGACGAACAAGCTTCCTTGACCTCATTAGCCAGCGGACCATCCCCTGCAAGAACAAAACAAATATCACGCTTGGTAATATCTTTTGTGCGAGCCGCCTCAATAATTGAATAAATTCCCTTTTCAGGAATAAGCCGCCCGACAAAAGCTACAACCAAAGATGACTGAGGGATACCTAATTCAGATCGGAAATCTCTCCCCGAAGAAATACTCCTATAGAATGAGGCATTGATTGAGTTTGAAATTACGCCTTTTGCAGTGATATTAAAGTGCTGAAGCCATTCAACACTTTTAGAAGAAATCCCATAGAAATCAGGTTCAAACGACTTTACGCGATCAGTAATCCAATCTTCATATCGGCGAACAAAATAATCAAGAAATGGCTGATTGAAAGAGAGATACGCTGAGCCGTGGTCGAGAACAACAGCCTTAGCACTATGATCCGCAGCAAACTTCAGCCCTTCGAGCGAGAGAGGGAAAAGTCTCGTGTTTATCAGAACACCATTCCACTCATAATCATCAAGGGTTTGCAGGAGTCGGTAATAATCACTGGTTTTTTTGGGAAGAGGAAGTCTTCCATCAAGTAACGGAATGCAAGGAAGACGAATTACCTCCAGGCCGTTTTCGACTGAATGACCGACTCCCACGCGCATCGAATCATTAGTAACGATAACCACCCTATCGCCGCGTGCAGTCAAGGCGTGAGCGAGACCATCGACAAAATTACCAATTCCACTAAGTTGCGGGTGATAATGGTGAGTGAAAATACAAATAGAGGAGCTCATCACATAACCTCATCTGATATAGATGTCATATCCTTAATTCTGTGCCGTCCAGACTTCCCCATCTCCAAAGTCGAGCAAGAGCGGAAGATGGGTATGTCGATTATCCGGTGACGGTATTTTTTTCCAATCGCCATACATCGTTGTAAGATATTTATCCGTCATACGAGGAACAGGGAATTCACTGCCTTCGAAAACCGCACTGCTCAGAGGGAAAATCTCTGAAATAGGCACTGGCGCCGTATTCGGCCAGCTTAACGTCAGACAGTAATCAGAGACCTCACCCGTATTTGAGTCGGCAATACAGGAATCGAACAAATCCTGGTAAGAGCATGCGCCTCGAGAAACCAGTTGTTCCACCACGTGCATAGCAGAACAACCAATTTGCTCGAGTTGACCAAGGAACCCTTTATGAGGGACAACAATGGAAGAAGAATGATATAAATAGGCTCTTTTCTGTGCAATTGATGCAATTCGGACTTGCTTTGCACGAAGGCGTTTATCTGTATAGAGCTGGTCATATGGAAAGATGTCGACAAAAATGCCCATCGAACTGGAAGCCTCTCGAGCCTCTTGATTCTCGAAGCGAGTTCCATCGCGATACACCTTAGCAAACATTGCAGCATAGCCAGTAGTATTCCGCGATGTATGGAGCGAATATCCTTCCGGTAACCCACCCTCGGCTAAAGAGCAAAAGCGGTCATAATCTGAACGCATCATTCCGATATCTATATCATCATCCCAAGGGATAAACCCCCTATGACGCATTGCTCCTAAACATGTTCCACCGTCAAGCCACCACCTGATGCCGTGCTTAGAGCAGAATGCGGCGACAACCTGAAGGATATCCAATTCAGTGTTTTGAAGCTTTAATAGCGCGTGAGCTTTAGACATCATCGGCCTATCTCTTTTCCCCGAACCATTGTTGCGTCTGTTTCCCCAAAACAGAAGACTGATAAATAAGGCAAATGGCATTGGATATAAGCGCCGATACAGTAGGGCCATTTAAGCCAAACAGCATTTGCGCAGGAGCCATAACAGCGACAGCACTAATTAAGGACAGCATGCTGCCAACAAATACCCCTCGGTAATTATCAAGAGAAACCAACAAATCGTTGACAAACCAAGCGATGCCAGTCAAAAAGGCACAAGCCAACATAGGCTGAAGGAGATCGGTATGTTTAGCTATTCCAGCGCCATAAAACAGTGACAGCAATAATTTACCGAAAAAGAAAAGGGCAACTGAAGATATGACACCGACAAAAAAGATGCCAGCAAGTATTTTACCTATGAGCGAAAAAAAGGACTTTTCTCTAGAATGGTAACGCTCTACTAGATAACCTAATAAAGGATTATAAATATAGGTCGCACCCATTTGGATAATTGCCACAGGTGCAGCAACTGATGCATAAATACCCAGAGCAGAATCTCCGAATGAATAAGATAAATACTGCCTGGGAATATTCGGCGCCGCAGAAGCAGCAATGCCGCCCAGAACGATGGGCAAACAGCTACATAGGAAGGCTCTGACCTTCGCTCGGCTAATTCCAAACTTGATTGCAGAAATCCGATTTGATCTTGGATAATCGTAAATAACTCCGATGCCTATTGTCACTACCGTCATAAGCAACAGTGCACCTTCGAGGCTATTAAAAAATCCAAAGACAAGAATGAATGAAAGGAGAGAGCCGATGCCCTGCATTATGAGGGATTTCCCAATATAGTCCATCCTATGACCAACCTGATCATTAGCATGCATGACATCAATGACTAAGCCAGCGGTTTTATAGAGAGCATACAGAAGAATAGCGGGCACCGTACCAATACGACACGTTGCAATGGAATAGACGGCTAACATTGCAAACGCTATAAAAGTAGTAAAGAAACGAAAAGTCAGGTATTCACCAGCAGAGTTTTTCCTTTCAACATCTGCAATTTGCACCGTGTACATCCTGTATTGGGCTAATTGAGAAAACATGTTGAAAATAGACATAGCCAGCGAATAAATGCCTGCAGCACTATATCCATCAGACAGCCGAACGACCAAAATGGTGATAAGCCACTGACAGCCTAAATTAGTCAACGAACCGACGGTATTCCAGAACATATTATGTTTAATCGAAAGAGTCTTCTCTGTGGCCTTCACAAATATAAGCGCCCTTCTAAACCTGTCGAAATGAGGATACGGAGCTATCTCGCAGCTTTAAGTTCTTTTAAAATCAAAATAAACAGCCAATTCGGCACAAGACGTATAATGATATCTGCTTTAGCGATAGACGGGCAAGCTCGTCGGTATTTAAGTAAACCAATTATGGAGCGCCGCTCCCTTGCTTCAGCGAACCCCAATATTTCCTTTAGATGCGGTGAATCGGGAAATCTATCGGCAAATCGCCTAGCAGTATCAACCCTGTTTTTAACTCTTGTCGAATACCAATCATCTTTTGAAGAAACACCTGCAAGGAATCCAGTTTCGTTACCACCATGTCGACGATACTTAACCAAAGGAGTCATAGTAAAGCTGCACTTCCCCAGTTCACTGCAGCCCAATGTCAACCACAAGTCATGTGCAGTCGATTCCGGAAAGGGAATCATCGACTTCGCCGCACTCGCATCTAACATGAGAGCCATACCAATGCCGTAACATACGCTTGCGGCCTGTACAGTAATATCCTCTCCAGAGCACCAATTTACTTCCGGCGAATTAGGATGAGCTTTCCTATAACTCTTTACCAGAATATTTCCGTTTTCGTCAATTACCGATCTATCACAAACATCTAGAATTGAGCCTTCTTCTAGCATATGGTTGAGCGAAACTTCAACTCTATTAGGCTCCCAAATATCATCCTGATCGCAAAGTACTACGTAATCCCCTTCCGCCAAGGAGAGCAGCGCCTCGAACGATTTGACATAACCGAGATTATTATCACCGTGATAATACCGATAGGCGTTTTTCGTTATATGCGCTTGGATAAACCGCTCTAATGAATCCGATTCAGGGCAGTCATTTCTAACTAGAAGCGTAAGCGGAAACGTTTGTTTATCTATCGAATCAAGTTGTTCCGCGAAAAACTTAAGATCGGGTTTATAAGCTGAGAGAAGTACGCATACGCCAATATCATTTCCCATTTCTATTTCCAAAAATCCTCCCAAATTCATTGCTAAAGATTATCAAAGCACCCTCAGTTAAAAGAAACTCTTTTAAAAATAGAGTATTTATCCCTGTCTCTTAAAACGAGTGCCTAATATCAA
Source organism: uncultured bacterium (assembly GCA_905215825.1). Classification (GTDB taxonomy): domain Bacteria; phylum Actinomycetota; class Coriobacteriia; order Coriobacteriales; family Coriobacteriaceae; genus Collinsella. Next base: position 8,381 of record CAJMRO010000017.1, on the reverse strand, counting down.
TAAGTAACAACCTTCGTTCCATAAGGAATATTATCGTAAATCCATTTTGCGTTCTGGATCTCAAGACGCACGCATCCGGCAGAGGATGGGACCCCCATCGTGGGATCCATCACGCGATTGCTGTTAACATAGTAGGGTGAGGAATGGAATAGGTAATCACCATAGAACTGCGTGTAGTAATAGCAAGTATATCCATGCCCAAAGGAGTATCCCTTACCGTAGACTTGATACTCCCCTATCACCGTAGGCGTGCTAGCCTTTCCCGTCGAACATACATATCGACGGTTTAAGGACCAGTTATTCCAGGATCCAGTGTAAATACTCGTAACGCAACGTGACGTATCGACAAGTATCAGCCAATTTGTATTGCTTGAATAACTTTGAGCCTTAGCATCCATATAGTCTGACACCCACGCGCCGTTGGCCATGAAATAATTCCAGGATCCGTCCACAACGCGCCAGCCAGTAGCCATGGCACCACTAGCGTCAAACCAATACCAGGTACCCCCCAGGTTAAGCCACCCTGTTTGCATATAACCAGGCGAATTCAAGTAATACCAAGATCCGTTAACGGCAACCCAGCCGGTTTTCATAACGTAGGTAGATGGGTCCAAATAGAACCAGGAGCCATCCTTGTACAGCCAGCCAGATCGTGCATAGCCAGCGGTCTCATCAAAGAAGTACCATTTTCCGTTAACGTTCTTCCATCCAGCGCAGGGGGAGCCATCGGTTGGATCAGCATAGAACTTACAGCCTCCAAGCATCACAAACCCGTGAGCTTCGATCAATTCGCCATCGCCGTTTGATGTAAACAGTTTTCCATTAAGCAATGCTCCACACAATGAGCAATCAGAACCTGCAAAAGCCTTAGATGGCTCATCCTGAACCGAGTCCTGGACATCAACCCATTCACGACAAGCAACAGCGCCTGAAGCTTTTGCATAATAGCTTTTCCCATTTACAGAAAAATGACCAAGCAGCATTTTACCGTCGGCGGCAGGATCGAGATAATAGTATTGACTACCGTCCTTCAGCCATCCAGCCTTTATAATGCCCGACGCATGAGAAGGCTCAGCGTAATACCAGTCTCCATCGCTCATAAACCAGCCGAGTGACAACGCTCCCGTTGAAGAAAAATGATACTGATTGGATCCGATGACAAAAAAGCCGGTAGCCATTCTATTGTCATTTGCGACATCGAGCCAATACCAAACGCCATTCACCAAACGCCAGCCCGATGCAAGTGCGCCGGAACCGTCAGCGTAATACCAGTCCGTCCCATCAAACGCCCAACCAACAACCATTGCGCCGGAATCCGATAAATAGTAACGAGACGAACCGACAGAAACGATTCCTCTAGACATAACACCATCATTGGCGGGATCAAGCCAATACCAGTTATTGCCAGTTTGAAGCCAGCCGGTTAAGACTTCACCATTGCTACCCCAATACCATAAACCGTTATCAAGGCACCATCCATTAATCAGTCCATAGGTTCCAAGAAGATAAGGGTGCCCATCAATAACACGTCGACCAGTAGCCATAGAACAGCTGTTAAGGGAGTCAAACCAGTACCATTGGTCTCCAATAAACTGCCAGCCACTTGCCAAAGCGCCTGACGGACCCGCGTAATACCACTTATTTTCAGTAAAAATCCAGCCGCAGCTCATTGCGCCGTCACGAGCGGGGTCCAAGTAGTACAGCGAGTCGTCAATATTCTGAATTCCGGTCAAACGACAGCCATCTAGATAGTAATACCAGGACAAACCGTTCCATTGCCATCCAGATAGTTGTTCTGTAGTCGACGGGTCATGGCTTTCGACAACCTGTAGGCTCGAATCTTCCGTTGTTTTGCCGGCACAATCGCTGGAGTCTTGAGAGCAACCGCCACCGACCAATGCTCCCGGCCCACCTGTCGAGTCGCGCTCTACGACACCGTTATCCGCCCCCTCTTCCACGGCATAAGCAGTGCAAGAAAATGCGGGGGCTATAACTGAGAGTAAGGCGGAAAATAGCACCAAGCCAATTACTCGCCAGCAAATTCGATGATCAATCCGAGCATTCATTTCAGGCCCCCAACCGGTACCGACTGTCTTGCAGGGAATCTATTAAATAAACGGACGAGCTGCGCCGATTACATTTCCCCTTGCACTAATAGGATGAATTCCGACACCTTGATGAGGCCAGGAATCAATCATCAAGCCGCCGCCAAGTGCAATTGCAATATGACCGCGGTAATAAATCACATCGCCGCGTTGAATCGAGCTCGTGCTCACGGGCATAAAGATATTGCTTCGATACCAATTCATGGAATTATAGGTTTGGCTTGGATCCCAGCGATGGTTATAAGGGTTGTAAACACCCATATCCATGCCAGTAGCATAAAGGCACTGCAAGACAAAACCAGAGCAATCAACAGCTCCACCGGGAGCGGTAGACCAAGGCTCAATATATTGCGTACCAATATACTCATAGGCGCGCTGGATAAAGGCGTTCACGCAATCTTCCCGCGTTGCTTCGACAGAAATGCGAGAAGGGGTCACATAGGTAAAGTATCCGGTGCAATAGCCAGGCAGCCGAACAGTCCAAGAACTGACCTGAGGATACTGGGATGGATTTTGCCAGCCAACTTTGTCGCACTGTCCATCGCTCCAGAAAACTCGACGAACGCCATCGATGGTTCTTGCGCCCGTTGCCATAGCGCCGCTGCCGTCTAACCAATACCACTTACCCGAATCTTTAAGCCAGCCAACATGCATGCTTCCATTGGACTCAAGGTAATACCATGTTCCATTCAGGCATTTCCAACCAGTTGCCATTTTTCCGTCAGCGTTTAGGTAATACCATGCACCGCCAGTAAAAACCCATCCGGTCTTCATCACGCCAGAATCAGCATCAAGCCAATACCAATCGCCGTCAATCTGCAGCCATCCACGATGAATGACGCCCGTTCCAGGCTCTGCGTAAAACCTTAGATTTGCGACGTTAACCCAGCCGGACGCAACCTGCCAACCATCAGCTCCGGCGGTTTTAAGGATAGTGCCGTTTTCGCGAATCACATCCTTGCAAAGATATCCATTATCATCAGCGTATCTTTGAACGCCGTCATTAACGGTAACCCAGCTGGAAACCATAAGCCTACCGCTCTGGTTTGCAAAAAAATCGTTGCCGCCCACCTCAAATAAGCCCGTTTTCATGAGATGGCTAACAGGGTCCAGGTAATACCAGCTCGTGCCCTCTTTATACCAGCCAGAAATAAGTGCACCAGATTGGGAGGCGAAATACCAGCCGTCCTCGACCTGAGCCCAACCAACAGCCATAGCCCCGTTAGGCTTTAAATAATAAGCTGCATTGCCAAGGTCTAAATACCCAACGGACATCTTACCATCGGAGGCTGGGTCGAGATAATACCAAGCGCCGTTAACGAGTTTCCAGCCAGTGGCCGCAATACCGTTAGAGCAGTAATACCAATCTGCTCCGTCTTTGTACCATCCATTTGCGAGGCCATAGTCACCAAAAATGTAGGTTCTTCCATCAATCTTTTGACGACCCTTAAACATGATGAACGTCTGTGGGTCAAAATAATAGCGAGCCCCACCTATCGTTTGCTATGACGAAGCAAGGGCACCCGATGAATAAGCCCAGTACCAATTCCCGTCAACGAGAATCCAGCCGGTTTTCATAGCACCAGTGGCATCTAAATAGTATTTCCCGCTCCCGAGGTCGACAAAACCAACCTGCATTATATGGGTGGCAGGATCCAGGTAATACCATGTGCCGTCTTGATAAAACCAACCAGCAGCTAAATCGCCTCCAGCATTGGCATAAAACCAATTTCCATCTGAGTTACGTAGCCAGCAGTTCTGATATAGCGCGCCAAAAGGCGTTGCGGCATTGCCGTCATTCGCATAAAACGAAACAGTCGATCCGCCAGCATCGGTCACATTGAAATAACCTGTCTGCATTGCACCATCATTGGCTGGATCAAGCCAATACCAATAGCCCCCGCTTTGCAGCCAGCCAGTTTGGTGTTTACCGTTTTTTCCGTAATACCAAACTCCAGACGACTCGTCTCGTTGCCAGCCATCTTTTATGACGGAAGAATTATCAGGTTGCAAATCATCGGAAACCACAGAAGAAAAATCCGCTTTTGACTCAATACTCTGAGCCTCAACGGAATCCTGTGCAAACGCGACATTCGCACTCAGGGGCAAGCAGCAAGCAGTGACTAATGACGCAGCAGCACAAACAAACGTGGCCTTCTTTTCGAATCGATACATAAGCGACCCTCCCAGATATCTCATTTATTTATTTTAATCCACATTCCAGGATTGATTTTCGTTACTGTCTGTTCAGTCTATGTAGATAAATATATTAAATTGAACAAAACGTTCAATTATTCTATTCTTTCCCTAAGCAATGAACATCTTAATTGGAGGCCTGCAGTGGAACTGACCAAGCGTAACTTTACTGTTCTTTACGAATACCTAAAGAACCCATATGCCAGCCAGCGAGAAGTTGCCGAGCGCACTGGCCTCTCACTTGGATCGGTAAACGCAGCAAATAAAGAGCTTACGAATGAGGGCCTTCTCGAATCGGACAGCCTAACCGACAGCGGTTACGAAGCACTTCACCCCTATAAGGTTGAAAACGCAGTGATATTGGCTGCGGGGCTTTCGAGCCGCTTTGCTCCCATTTCGTATGAAAAGCCCAAAGGCCTTTTAAAGGTACGTGGTGAGATTCTCATCGAACGTCAGATTAGGCAGCTGCAAGACGCAGGTATCAGCAATATCACCGTCGTTGTCGGCTATAAAAAAGAATATTTCTTCTATCTTGAAAGCAAGTTCGGCGTTTCGATTGTCGTCAACAACGAATACGCATCCAAAAATAACCACGCATCACTTATGTGCGTAAGGGAGCGACTTGGCAACACCTACATTTGCTCAAGCGATGATTACCTTCTAAACAATCCGTTTGAAGCATATGTTTGGAAAGCATTTTATTCTGCTCAATATGCTGAAGGCGCCACCAAAGAATGGTGCATTCAAACGGGAGCAATGGATAGAATCACCAATGTTACGATTGGCGGGTCCGATGCATGGTACATGCTCGGGCATGTCTACTTTGATAAAGCCTTCTCGCTTGCGTTTAAGCAGATTCTTGAAACGGAATATAACAAGCCCGAAACAACGGACAAACTTTGGGAAGATCTGTATATCGAGCACATCAAGGAGCTCGATATGGTGATCAAGAAGTATCCTGAGGGCGAGATCAACGAATTCGATTCTCTTGATGAGCTGCGTGCCTTTGATCCGCATTTTATCGAAAACGTTGACTCCGATATTTTCGATAACATCGAGCAAGTGCTCGGCTGCTCCAAATCAGAGATTCACGACGTTTATCCCCTTAAACAAGGTCTTACGAACCTATCGTGCCACTTTAGAACCAATGATGGAGAGTACGTTTACCGCCATCCGGGAGTCGGAACCGAACTGCTTATTAACAGAAATGGAGAAGTAGCCGCACTTAAAAAGGCCAAGGAACTCGGCCTTGACGATACGTTCATCCATGAGGACCCAAAGCGCGGTTGGAAAATTTCGAAGTTTGTACCCAACGCAAAGCAGCCTAATCCACACGATGCTGCCCAAATGAATCGAATGATGCAGATGTGTCGTTCGCTTCACGAGAGCGGTGCAAACGTCGAAACCGAATTTGACTTCTACCTCGAAGCGAAGCGCTACGAATCACTTCTTCTGGAAAAAGGTCCCATCGACATTCCAGGCTACAGGGAAATGGCCGCCGAAATCGATGAATTGGAGCGCTTTGTTCAGGCCGACAATGCGCCAAAATGCCTTTGTCACAATGACTTCTTCTACCTCAATTTTCTTATCGATGAAAACGACAAGTACTATCTCATTGACTGGGAATATGCTGGCATGAGCGATTACGCGAACGATTTTGGAACTTGCAGTGTCTGCTGTGAGCTTTCCGAAGATGAAGTCGACCGCGCGCTTGATGCATATTTTGGGCGCAGGGCAACAAACAACGAAATTGCGCATAACTATGCGCACATTGCCCTTGCAGGATGGTGCTGGTACCTCTGGTCTCTTCTGAAAGAAGCCGAAGGCGACTTCGTGGGCGAATGGCTCTATATCTACTTCAATTACGGTGCCAAATACCTTAAAAAGGCACTGGAGATCTATCGGAAAGGTGAGTAACGATGCAATTCGGCTTTTTTAGCGGTCTTCTTTGGGGCCTTGATACAGTAATTCTTGGAATCGGCTTGGCGCTTGCGCCCTATATTGGATCGGCGGAAGCGCTTGCATGCGCCTCCATTGCGGGATCCTTTCTCCATGATGCCTTCTGTGCAATCTGGCTCTTTGGCTACATGGGAGTCCGAGGCAGACTGAAAGACACGCTCGCTGCACTTAAAACTCGTTCGGGCAAGGTCGTCATCGCCGGCGCTCTACTCGGTGGACCTATCGGAATGACCGGCTACGTATTGGCAATTAATAACATCGGAGCTGCCTACACGGCAATCATCTCCGCCTTCTATCCCGCAGTCGGAGCATTCCTTTCCTTCGTGCTGCTGAAGGAGAAAATGGGCAAAGGCCAGATTCTTTCCCTTCTCGTTGCTCTTTGCGGCGTAATGACGATGGGCTATCTATCGGCCGGGTCGAGTGAGATTGCAAATGCCCCCCTCGGCTTACTCGGGGCGGTGCTTGCCGTTATTGGATGGGGATCCGAAGCGGTGCTGTGCGCATGGGGAATGAAAGATGATGCCGTTGATGACGAAACGGCTTTGCAAATCCGCGAAACTACAAGTGCACTTGTTTATGGAGTGCTCGTACTCCCCCTCTTCGGAGCATGGCATTTCACGTTGGGCGCTATCCCAAGCATGCCCACATTGATTATTGCACTCGCCGGACTCGCAGGAACTGCATCCTATCTGTTCTATTACAAGGGCATTGCGGCAATCGGAGCAGCGCGTGCGATGGCTCTGAATATCTCCTATTCGGCATGGTCAGTGGTCTTTGGCCTGATCTTGCTTGGAACAATTCCCGACATGGCATCCGTAATCTGCTGCGTTGTAATTGTATGCGGAACAGTTTTGGCAGCCAGTAACTGGGACGAACTATTTGGACGTAAGAAGACGGCGTAGCTAGATTAACAAAGTAGCAAAAGGGGAGAGCTCGTCGAGCTCTCCCCTTTTAGCATCATGGCTATTCAATTACCACGGCCTGGCTATCCATCTGTTGCCACGTGCCGAAGAACACTTGGGCATTTCGCGTAACATTGCCGTTAATCGAATCCGAAAGATAGACAATTCCCTGCTCGTCATCATAGCCTTTAAGGACTACGGCATGATTACCGCCCCACAGACCATAGGAATGCCCGTTATACCAACGCGCAGCATAACGGCCTCCTGGCCAACTTCCCCATTCGGTATTCCACATCTCAACAGGTTGACCACAGGTCAGCCTGTTCTTAATGGAAGAAATTGACGAGAAAGAAACGTCTTTTGCCTGCTTGCCACTTCCAGCAGCACGCAGAAAGTTATTACCAGCAATAGTAATCGCAGGTGCGACGCATCCCATGAGACCCCCGCTGCTACGCCTTGGATTGCCATCAAAAGCGGTAACAAAATTGCCATTGCTTCCCTTGGGCAAATAGTAATCCGCAATAATCGTCTTACCTAAACCGAAACCATAGTAGTTAAGCAAGTTTGTAAGGGCAACCGACTCACAGCCAGTAGGAAGTTCCGGGTACTGCGAATAGCACGGGACATCGACCCAAGCGCCAACCATTGCGCCGGATGAACTGAACTTGTAGTCAGTAGAGCCGATCCAATACCAACCGTTACTCAACATTACTCCCCCACGTGCGACATCAAGGTAATACCATGTGCCCCCAAGGGAAAGCCATCCCGTTTTCATCGCGCCAGAAGCGGAATCCAGCCAGTACCAGTTGCTGCCATCGTTAAGCCAGCCGGTCGCCATTCGACCATCCGGGTTAAAGTAATACCAAGACCCAGCAATTTGCTGCCACCCAGTCAGAATTACTCCACTAGCAGAACAATAATATCGAGCACCCTGACTCTCAATCCAACCAGTTCTGGCATTACCGTCGTCGTCAATCAGCTGGATTCCCGAATCGGTCATGATGCCTTTAAGGTCAATTGCGCCGCTGGATGACGAATGATACATCCAAGACCCATCACCGTTTGACCAGCAATTAGCCATCATCTTGCCGGTACTATTAAATATGTATTCACATGATCCGATAGTTTGAACGCCCGTGGCCATGGCGTGCGTCGAGGGATCGAGCCAGTACCACGCACCGTTTAGGTTGAGCCAGCCGGAGGCGAGGGCGCCGGAGCC
>CAJMRO010000016.1:0-26042 GCA_905215825.1 uncultured bacterium | reverse complement strand
TCCGCCACGCCCTCGGCCGAGGCCCTCGACCGCTGCCGCCGTGGCACGTATAACGGTGCCACCTGGACGCGCGTCGAGATGCCCGAGCGCCCGGGACACGCCGTGCTGCCGACAGTCCGCATTGCCGACCTGCGCCGCGAGTTCTCGCACGGCAGCCGCTCTATGTTCTCAAAACCCTTGATGGAAGGTCTGGAGCGTGTGGTCGAGCGCCGCGAGAAGGCAGTGCTACTACATAACCGCCGTGGCTTTGCGCCGTTCCTGATGTGCCGCGAGTGCGGCTGCGTCCCAACCTGCAACCACTGCTCCACCGCGCTTACGTATCACGAGCGCACGCACACGCTGCAGTGTCACACCTGCGGATCGTCTTGGCGCGTGCAGCCGTATCCCGCGCCCACGAGTCGTTGCCCCAAATGCGGTAGCCGCTATCTGGCAAAAATGGGCCTGGGCACTCAGCAGATCGAGGACGCGCTGCACCAGATGCTGCCCGAGGATGTCGCCATCATTCGCATGGATGCCGATTCCGCGCGCGGCAAGGATGCGCACAAAAAACTGCTCGAGCAGTTCGATGCCGCCGATTGTGCGGTGCTGCTGGGCACGCAGATGATCGCCAAGGGCCTTGACTTTCCCGAGGTCACGCTTGTGGGCGTGGTCAATGCCGACTTTGCCCTCAAGCTGCCGGACTTCCGCGCAGGGGAGCGCGCCTACGACCTGCTGGAACAGGTGGCGGGCCGTGCCGGTCGCGGCGATCGTCCCGGTGAGGTGATCATCCAGACCTACCTGCCCGAGGATCCGGTCATTCGCGCCGTCGCTGAGCACGACCGTTCGATCTTTACCGACTACGACCTGGATCAGCGCCGCGACGCGCTGTACCCGCCGTTTATTCGCCTGGTCAACATTTTGGTGTGGTCGGCGAACCGAGACGACGCGCACGACTACATCGGGCGCATTGCAAAGCTTCTTAAGCGCCGCTGGCATGCCGCCGCGCCAGACTTTTTGCGGGCGGGCAGCGCGGTGCCGCAGGTGCTGGGCCCGGCTTCGTGTGTAATCGAGAGAGCCAAGGACCGTTACCGCTTCCATCTGCTTGTGAAGTCGCCCGTGGGGTACCATGTCTCTGATGATATCGACGCCTGCCTCAAAGAGGCGGGCTCCATGCGCGGCGTGAGCGTGAGCGTTGACGTCGATGCCTATGATTTGATGTAACAACCCGAAAGGATGGCCATGGAAGCCAACGGAATCGTACTGTCGCCCGACCCTCGTCTGCGCCAGGAGTGCGCCGTCATCGAGGAGATCACCCCGGCGATTGAGGCGCTTGCCGAGAAGATGAAGAAGATGATGTTCGACAACGGCGGTTGCGGCCTGGCCGCCCCGCAGATCGGTGAGCTCATTCAGCTCGTCACCATCGACTGCGACTACAGCGACAAGAACGATTACGACCCGTACGTGCTCATCAACCCCGTCATTGTCGAGCAGAGTGACCATTTGGTGCCGTTTAGCGAGGGCTGCCTTTCCATCCCCGGCATTAGCTGCGAGATCGAGCGTCCCGATCACGTTGTCGTCGAGGCGTATGACCTGGATGCCAACCTGATTCGCTATGAGGCCACAGGCGACCTGTTCTGCGTGTGCCTGCAGCACGAGATCGATCACCTGCATGGCAATACCATGTTCGAGCGACTCAAGCCGATGCAGAGGATCAAGGCAGTCAAGGAGTACCAGGACGCCCTAGCCCGCGGCGCTCGACCGGGCGAGACGGAGTAAGTCCCACCGTCCCCTTCCGCCGCAGGGCTTAGGTTTTGCTCCATGCTCAAACAGTCCTGCTCGCACGAAGAGCACATTAAGTGCTCTTCGGCTCGTGCGGAACTGCGCGTGGAGCAATAACCTAAGCCCTGCGGCGGAAGGGGACTGCGTTTTCGTGCTCCTCTTCGCCCGGGTGCCGTCGGGCCAGGGATGGGCGTCTTCGCTGATAGTCTTTGTTGAGAGAGAGCTGCTTTTATTGCGGCTCTTTCTTTGGTTTTGGGTATATTTGTTCTTGTTGAATTGTTATTGCGGATGAGCTGGGTACTTGGCTTTCCGCTGTTATTTGTAGCCGTCTCGGCTTTGGTTGAGAGGAGACTATCTTTTATGCGTATTGTGTTTATGGGTACGCCTGATTTTGCTGTGCCTTCGTTGACTTCGCTTGTTGAGGCTGGGAACGAGATTGCACTTGTTGTTACTCGTCCCGATGCTGTTCGTGGGCGTGGTAAAAAGTTGGAGCCGTCTCCTGTTAAGGCTAAGGCGCTTGAGTTGGGGTTGCCGGTTGTTGAGGCCAATCGTATGACGCCTGAGGTTGTTGAGGCGCTTCAGGCTGTCCAGGCTGACATTTTTTGCGTGGCTGCTTATGGGTGCATTTTGCCCGATGAGGTGCTGCATATGGCGCCGCTCGGCATTGTGAATGTTCATGCGTCCTTGCTGCCTCGTTGGCGTGGGGCTGCTCCTATTCAGCGTGCGATTCTCGCTGGTGACGAGGTTGCTGGCGTTTCTATCATGCGCATCGGGCATGGCGTGGATACTGGCGCTTATTGTGCTCAGGCTTCCACGTCGGTTGCCGGTAAGCATGCTGAGGCGCTGACCATGGAGCTTGCTGAGCTTGGCGGTAAATTGCTTGCCGATACGCTTCCTTCGCTTTCCGATGGCACCGCCGTGTGGACTGAGCAGGATGAGTCGCTTGTTACCCATGCCGCCAAGATTTCTAAGCAGGAGATGCGTCTTGATCCGCAGATGGGGGCGCTCAATTGCGTGCGTCATGTGCTGGCCTCGTCCGATACCGCGCCTGCCCGATGCGTGATTGCCGGCAAGACCGTGCGCGTGCTCGATGCTGCACCGGCCGATGTCTCGCTTGACGAGGGCGCCGTTGACGTTAAGAACAAGCGTGTTTACCTTGGTCTTTCCGATGGCTCGGTTGAATTGCTCGAGGTTAAGCCCGATGGCAAGCGTGCTATGTCTGCTTCTGCCTGGGCTGCTGGCCTGCAGGGCGCCGATCTTTCGTGGGGTGTTTTGTCATGAGCAAGCTGTCACCCGCGCGCAAGCTTGCGCTCGATGTATTGATGGAGGCCGATCGCCGCGGTATGTATGCACGCGACGTGTTGTCTTCCCGTGCTTCTGCCAAGGCCATTGATCAACGCGATTCCGCGTTTGCCGCTCGCTTGGCGCTCGGTGTTGCCGCCACACAGGGTATTTTGGATGAACTGCTCGATCAGTTTCTCGATAAGCCCAAAAAGGTCGCGCCGCGTGTTCGCATGGCGCTTCGCATCTCGGCCTTCGAGATGCTCTATCTGCATACGCCTGGCCGCGTTGCGGTGAGTCAGGGCGTTGAGCTGGTGCGCAGCGGAGCTAAGTCTGCCGCCGGTTTGGCCAATGCCGTGCTCCATAAGGTCGCGGACAACGTTGAGAACTTTGCCACTGCGTCCGATGTAGATGAGTCTGAGCGACGCTTGGTTCGTCTGTCGCGCCTGATGGGTCTGCCGCGTTGGCTTTGCGCTCGTATTATGGCCTCGTTCGATACCCCAGAGGGTGCGCTCAACTTTGCTGGCAATCTGGCCCCCGCGCCTCTGGCCCTGCATGAGAACGCCTTTGCGAACAAGCCCGATCCGTATATCTCGCAGCTCGTCGCGCCTGTCTTCCCGGGCTGCCATGCCCCGGTTGATGCCCAGGTTACCGTTGCTTCGGGTGTGTTTGAGCGTGCTGCCGCGGTGGCGTCTGATCTCAACGCGCAGCTTATCGCCACGGCTGCCACGCGCCCTGGATGCTGCCTTGAGATTGGTGCCGGTCGCGGTACCAAGACCTATGTGATGATGTGCCAGGCTAAGCGCGCCGGCTATGAGCGTCAGCATACGGCACTTGATCTTCATGACCGCAAGTGCGATCTGAATCTCGCTCGCCTGCATAAGGCCGGTATTCAGGGCGTTCGTACGGTTTCGGGTGATGCCTGTGAGCTTGATGAGGTGCTCACATCGTTTGATGCCATGCTTGGAGAGCCGGTTAAGTTCGACACGGTCTTTATCGATGCGCCGTGCTCGGGCACCGGCACCATGCGCCGTCATCCTGAGATCCCGTGGCGCCTAACCGAGAATGATGTGACGACCGAGTTACCCAAGCTTCAGCTGACGATGCTTAAGGAGGCTTCTGCGCGCGTGGCCGCCGGCGGAGAGCTCATCTATGCCACCTGCTCGGTTTTTGATGAAGAGAACACGCAGGTCGTGGATGCCTTCCTGGCCTCTTCCGAGGGCGCCGACTTTAGCGTCGCACCGCTCTCCGAGGCGCAGATTCTGCAACTCCCTGAGTTCGATCAGGCCAAGAAACTCGTATCCGTACGCCAGAACGATCAAGGCCTCTTCCAAAGCGTGCCGGTAAACGCCGACTCCTACGACGGCCACTTCTGCGCCCGCCTGATTCGCAAGTAACTACTAAGTTGCGTTGAAATAGGGATTGAATAGCGGCATCTACCCGCCAAAAAGTCCTTATTTCACCGCAACTCATAGAGCCACCTATAGCGCAAAGAAACAGCCCCGCGATCGATGTCGGTCGCGGGGCTGTTTGGTTCCTAGTGGCTATGCGGGCAGTTGGCGCAGCAGCCGCTGGTGGCGTTGGTGCTGGAACCACCGCTTCGCTGGTCGGTGTTGTAGAAACCGCTGCCTTCGAACTTAATGCCGCTGGCCGAGAACGTCTTGGATGCCGGGGCACCGCAGCTAGGGCATACGACCTCGGGCGTCTCGGACATGGGGTGCTCAACCTCAAACACGTTGCCGCAGCTCGTGCACTTGTAATCGTAGCGCGCCATAATACTTCCTTTTCAGCACAAAGCGGGCAGATCGCTCTGCCCGCAAAAATTCAAACAGCTGTAACTGTACCCTATATCGGGGGTTTTATCACGCTTCGCCCCAGAATCTATGAGTGTTGCGCAGGAGCTTCGCAGTTTTCTCCTCGGCTGCAGCAACGTCGGCCTCGTCAGCCTGCCATGTCCAGTTGCCTGTGGCTACACCCGGCACGTTCATACGTGCATCGTCGCCCAGTCCCAGCACGTCCTGCAGCGGCATCATCACGAGCGGTGCACCGCTTGCCAGGGCATTGCCCATGAGCTCGCTTGCCAATGTAATGCCGCTCGGCTCATCGCCGCCTGCAAAGGAGCGCGTGCACCAGCCGGCAAGTGTCGAGGTGTCGTGCGTCGAGGTGTACAGGATCTTTCCCGGTGTGGGGTGAATTCCGCAACGAACGTCGTAGTCGCTAAACTCCAGCACGTCCATGCCGGGGAAGCCGCAGGTCGAAGCCATGGCGCGAACGCCGGGCGTCAGGTAACCCAGGTCCTCGGCGATAAAGTTGAGCGGACCCAGCTCTTCATAGGCGGTCTGGAACAGGTCCTTGCCCGGGCCTGCCAGCCAGCGGCCGTCGGCACAGGCCTTACCGGCGGGAATGCTAAAGTAGCTGTGGAAGCCCAGGAAGTGGTCCAGGCGCACGCGGTCGTAGAGCGAAAACGCACGGCGCAGGCGGTCGAGCCACCAGCGATAGCCGTTCTCCTTCATGCGATCCCATCGGAAGGTGGGGTTGCCCCACACCTGGCCCTCGGGCGCAAAGTTGTCGGGCGGCGCGCCCGAAATCTCAATCGCCTTGCCGGTATCGGACAGCCAGAAGTTCTCGGGCTCGCTCCACGCGTCGGCCGAATCGTCCGAGACATACATCGGGATATCGCCGATGACCTCGATGCCCTTCTTGTGCGCATAGTTCATGAGCTCGCACCAGGCAAGGTCAAAGCGATACTGCATGTACGCCTGCAGCTCGGCCTCGTCGTGGAAGCGCTTGTCATCGATCAGATACTCGTTGTAGCGCGCGACATCTGCCGGCCAATCGTGGCGCGACTCGCCCTCAAAGTACTTCTTAACGGCCATGTAGACGCAGTACTTCTCGAGCCAGTCGGCGTTGCGATGTTTAAACGCCGTGTACAGCGGGTCGGCATCCTCGCCGCCGTGAGCCTTCCATGCAGCAAAGTCGGCGGCCAGCTCCTCGTGACTCTCGGGTAGCAGATCAATATTGCCTGCAAAGGCCGAGGGGCCGGCGTAGGGGGAGCGGAAGAAGTCCGTGGGGTTGACGGGCAGGACTTGCCAGTAGCGCATGCCCATAGCGGCCAGATGGTCGATAAAGCGACGCGTGGGCGCACCGATTGTGCCGGGCTTGCCGTCATCGGTCGGCACCGAGGTGATGTGGCACACAACGCCCGCGCCATGATCGAGCGGCTCCTGCAGGCGCTTCTCGGCATGGTGATAGATGATCGAAGAGCCCAGCGGGTACAGGTCGAGCGTGACGGTACCGTTGTGGATCTCGCACTCGTGACCGCTGATCACGTCGCTCGCGCATTCGCCGAGCGCCGGAATCGTCACGCGGTGCGAATTGCGCAGACTGCGGTTGATGATAACCGTCGCGGCCTCGCCGTCTTTGCCCGTGCGGGTGTAAGCCAAGACTTCGTCGTTGAGCGCAAAGGCCTTGATCTCGCCATCGACCATAAAGGGCAGCGCACGGCGCACGGCAGACGCGTTCTTAACGATGGCCAGTGTGTCGAAGTCGTGGAGTTGGTCCTTGGTCGGCAGGGTACGGCGGTTGCCCGGATCGGTGAGGCCCTCCAAGCCGTATTCATCGCCGTAATAGATTGAGGGTACGCCCGGGAAGGTCATCTGCATGAGCGTCGCCAGCCAAAAACGGCTCTTGGCCAGACCCATCGAGTTCTCGTCCAGGCGCCATTTGCTGCGCTCGCTCTCGGGCAGCTGCGACTCGTCGGGGCCACCGCCGAGCACCGAGATGATGCGCGGACGGTCGTGGCTCGAAAGCAGATTGAGCGCGCAGGCCAGTGCCTCGCGCGGGTAGTTCTCGCGCAGGGTTTCGATATCCTCGGCTGCCTGGTAAGCGTTCTTGTAGCCCATCAAAAAGCCGATGACCATGTCGCGGAAGGGGTAGTCCATGGCGGAGTCGAGCTCCGAGCCCTGCAGATAGCGACGCAGGTGGCCATAGCTGATCTTGTTGGAAGCGTCCTCCCAGACTTCGCCGAGCAGCAGTGCGTCGGGCTTCTCGGCGAGCACGGCCTTTTTGATTTCGGCCAGGAAGTCGTCGGAAAGCTCGTCGGCCACATCGAGTCGCCAGCCATGGGCACCGGCGCGCAGCCATTTACGGATCACGCCGTCCTTGCCCAGGAGCCGCTCGCGCACCAGTTCGGAGCTCTCATTGATGGCGGGCATGTTGCCCACGCCCCACCAGCAGTCATACGAACCGTCCTCATGGAAGTAAAATGCATCGCGCCACGGCGAGTCCTCGCTCTGCCAAGCACCGACGCCGGGATAATTGCCGTAGCGGTTAAAGTAGATCGAGTCGTCGCCCGTATGGTTGAACACACCGTCTAGAATGATGGAAATGCCAAGCTTCTCGGCCGCCTCGCACAGCTCGGTAAAGTCCTGCTCGGTGCCCAGAATCGGGTCGATCTTGGTGTAGTCGGCCGTGTCGTAGCGGTGGTTACTCGCGGCCTCAAAGATTGGGTTGAGGTAGATGGCCGTAAAGCCTAGCTCGGCAATGCGGGGCAGGTCATTTTGGATACCCTTGAGCGAGCCGCCGTAAAAATCCCAGGTCTTGATGGAGCCGTCTTCGGCACGCTCGTACTCGGGCGGTTCGTTCCAGTCCTCGACCATGCGGCGCTGGATTCCTTTGCGCGGTTTTTCAACTTCGGCAAGCGTACGCTCGTGCCAGTTTTCGTCGCGGGCATAGCGGTCGGGGAAGATCTGGTAGACCATGCCACGCTCGTACCACTCGGGACGAACTTCGCGGTGCTTGTAGACGGTGATCTGGAAGGACGGGACCTCGGCGTAGTTGTAAGTTACGCCCTCGCCACCGGTGCGACCCTGCGGTGCGCCCAGACGGACCTCGGGCTGGCCCTCGATGTTGCAGATAAAGCTGTACCAGATTAGACAGGGCTCGGCGCACTCAAGCTCTACGGTAAATATGCCGTCGCCCTCGTGCGTCATGGGATACAGAGACTCACCGATTTCATCGACCCAGGTACGCAGGGTAAGCGTTGCCTGGTTGGGGTCGGCATCCTCCAAAATCACCGAGAGCGAAACGGAAGTTCCAGTGGTCACAGCGCCAAACGGAGTGCGAAACTGCGGCAGACGGCTGTTGTGAATCAATCTCATAATTCGGTCCAGTTCAATAGAATCACGGCCTGCGGGCCATGGGCTTTACGCACAGGATATAAGTATATATGTTGCACACAGGCTGTATAAACAACATCCGTTTACCATCGGCGAACGGTTGTCCTAGAAAATCGTTTTACCAACTATCAACAGAGAAGGGGCGCCCGGTTGGAGCGCCCCTTACATAGGGTTTGATTAGGTTTTGGATCGTCTGTGGGCTAGCGGCGCTTGCGGGTGGCCGTGGCCTTGCGGACGGACGTCTTCTTGGACGGAGCCTTTTTCTCTGCCGGAGCGGCGGGGGAGACCGGGCTCTCCTTGGCGGGCTCGGGCTTAGTCTCTGCCTTCGGTGCGGCCTTGACCTCAGCGGCCTTCGGCGCCGGCTTAATCTTTACCTCGGCCTTGGGCTCCTCTTTGGCAGCAGCTGGCTTAGTCTCTGCCTTGGGAGTCGTGGTCTTTGCCGTGGTCTTCTTGGCCGTCGTCGTGCGCTTTCGCGTGGTGGTCTTGGCGGCGGGCTTGGTCTCGACGGTTACCTCCGCCTTGGACTCTGCAGGCGTCTCCTCGACCTTGGCTGCCGGCTTTGCGGCTGACTTGGTCGTGGCGGCCTTCGTGGTCGTCAACTTCGTTGCCGTGGTCTTCTTGGCTGCCGTTGTCTTCTTGGCAGCAGTCTTTGCCGGAGCCTTGGTGGCCGGCTTGGCCTTAGCGACCTCGGCCTTTACCTCGGGAGCAGCCTCGGCTTCGGCGGCCTTCTTGGCAGCGGCGGTCGTGCGCTTGCGCGTGGTCGTTGCCTTGGTAGCGGTGGTTTTGGTTGCCGCCGCCTTGGTCGCAGTAGCCTTCTTGGCTGTCGTCTTGCGAGTCGTGGTCTTCTTTGCCGCAGGCTTCGCAGCAGGCTCGGGCTCAGGAGCAACCTCAGCCTTCACCTCAGGCTCGGCCTTTGCGGGCTCAGCTTCATCCGGCTTCTCCTCGGCCTTGGGTTCCTCAGCGGCCACCGGCTCAGCAACAGCCTCTGGCTCGTCGACAACCGCCGCCGGCCTCTCAATCTCCGGATGCATAAAGAAGTACAGGTCCAGATACTTGTCGGCCGAGCGCGTCCAGCTAAAGTCCTGGCTCATGGCCTGCGTGACTAGCTGGTTCCATGCCTCACGGTTATCCCAGAACAGGCGTGCTGCGCGGAACACCGCGTCGCCCATCTCGTCGCCGTTAAAGTTGGTAAACGAGAAGCCCGTGCCCTCGCCGGTAAACTCGTTATACGGGATCACGGTGTCCTTCAGGCCACCGGTCTCGCGCACGATGGGCAGTGTGCCGTAGCGCATGGCGATGATCTGCGACAGGCCGCAGGGCTCAAACTTCGAAGGCATCAGGAACATATCGGCGGCAGCGTACATGCGCTGCGACAGCGCCGGATCGAACTCGATGCGCGCGGCCATGGTGCCGGGGTACTTGTCCTGGAAGTAGCGCAGACCGTCCTCGTAGTCGCGGTCGCCGGTGCCCAGCACGGCCACCTGAACGCCGCCGGACAGGATGCGGTCGAGCGCGTACATGACCAGGTCCATGCCCTTCTGGCGCGTCAGGCGCGTGACCATCACCATAAGCGGGCGGTCGTCGCGCACCTCGAGCCCCAGTTCCTCCTGCAGCTTGGCCTTGCACACGGCCTTGCCGGAACGGTCGTCAACCGTGTAGTTGGCGGCAATGCGCTTGTCGGTTGCCGGGTCAAAGGCCGCCACGTCAATGCCGTTGAGGATGCCCTGCAGCGCGTAGGAACGCTCGCGCAGTACGCCGTCCAGGCCCTCGCCAAACTCGGGCGTCTGGATCTCGCTCGCGTAGGTGGGGCTCACCGTGGTGATGGCGTCGGCATAGTGCAGCGCGCCCAGCATGTAGTTGATGCTGCAGGCGTCGCAGCGCAACTGCGTGGCGGCCGCCGGAATATGCGCCACACCCAGGATGTCCTCCATCACGGTGTCGCTAAACTGGCCTTGGAACGCCACATTGTGGATCGAGAACACGGTCTTGACGCGGTCATAGAGCGGCAGGCCCTGGTAGAACTCGCGCAAGAACACGGGTGCCAGTGCCGTTTGCCAGTCATTGCAGTGCAGGATGTCGCACTCAAAATCGGCCGGCAGGTGCTGCAGGCTCTCGGTGATGGCCTTGGAGAAGAACGCAAAACGCTCGCCGTCGTCAAAGAAGCCGTACGGATAGTCGCGCGCAAAGTAGCGCTCGTTGTCCACGAACATATAGGTGACGCCGTCGTGCTCGAGCTTCTCCAGCCCGCAGTACTCGTTGCGCCAGCCCAGGCTCACGTAAAAGTCGGCAAAGTGCTCCATCTGCGCCTTGTACTCGTCCTTGATGGTGGCGTACTTGGGCACCATTACGATAACCTCGGCGCCGGCGCGCACAAGCGCCGCAGGCAGCGAGCCCGCCACGTCGCCCAGGCCACCGGTCTTAACAAACGGTGCGCACTCGGCCGAGGCAAACACGATCTGCATCTTTTTGCTGGAATCTGCCATATTGTCTCCCATGTTGCAATTCGAGAATAGCCGCCTGGCGCTAACCGGGCGGCTATTCTACCTGTTACGAGCGATGTTGCGGTGCCAACGTTAACGTACGATGGTGGTGTCGGAAGTTAACGGAGCCTTGCCCAGCACCAGGATGTTCTCGGGCGTGCCGCGAAGCTCGGTGTTGGTGGGAACCACGTTGTTCTTGTCCAGAATGGCGTTCTCAACGCGTGCGCCGCTCTTGATGACACAGCTCTGGTTGATGATCGAGTTGGTCACCGAGGCGCCCTCCTCGACCACGACGCCGCGCGACAGGATCGAGTTGCGCACGGTGCCCTTGATGATACAGCCGGCCGAGATGATCGAGTTGCACGCGTGGCTGCCGGTCGCATAGCGCGAAGGCGGCACGTCGTGAGCCTTGGTCAGGATCGGGCGCTCGGGGTCAAAGAGCTGGTCGGCCACGGTTTGGTCAAGCAGGTCCATGCTGCGGCGATACAGCGACTTCTCACTAAACACGCCCACGACCTCGCCCTTGTACTCGTAGCTGCACACGTCGATGTTGCCAAAGTCGCCCTGGAGTGCCTCGAGCAGGTCCAGATAGTCGGCGGCCTGGTAGTGGTCGATAATCTCGAGCAGCGTCTCGCGGTTGACGATGCAGCAGTCCATAGAGGCGTTGTCGCCGTACGCGACGCCAGCGCTCACGCCCGTCAGGCGACCGTTCTCGTTAATCTCGAGTTTGGTCTCGTCATCGACGTTGCGCGTGGCCTTGCAGTACACCACGGTCATCTGGGCACCGGAGTTCTCGTGCGCGTCGATGATGGTGTTGAGATCCATGTTAAAGATGATGTTGGTGCCCATCATCACAACATAGGGCTTGTCCGAGCGCTGGAACAGCGTCTTGTTGGAGATGATGTCGCGCAGCAGGAAGCGCATGCCGCCCTTGGTGGTGCCATACGCGTTGCCGGGCACCATGAACAGGCCGCCCTTCTTGCGGTCCAGGCCCCAGTCCTTGCCCGAGCCAACGTGGTCGATCAGCGAGCGGTAGTTGCCCGGCATGACGACGCCGACGGTCTTAATGCCGGCATTCATCATGTTGGACAGCGGAAAGTCGATCAGGCGGTAGCGGCCCAAAAAGGGAACGGACGCGATGGGGCGGTCCTTGAGCAGGACGCTGCCGTAGCTCGAAGAGTAGTTAGCGGTGATATAACCGATGGCCTTGCGATTGATCATCGGATCATTCCCCCTTCCCGATAACGACGTTATTTCCAACGACGGCCGTATCCTTGGTGGTATCGACAGAGCCGAGCTTCACGCCCTCTTCGACCGTGGAGTTCTCGCCCAAAATAGCGCGGCAGATGTGCGCGCCGCTCTTAACGTGCGCACCCGGCAGCAGCACGGAGTCCTCGACCACGGCGCGCTCCTCGATGATGACATCGGTCGAAAGGATCGAGTGGCGAGCGGTGCCGTAGATCTTGCAGCCGTTGGAGACCAGGCAGTCGTCCAGGCGGCCGTCCGGGCCAATGTAGTGCGGCGGACGCGTGGTGATGTTGGACATGATGGGGAAGTGCTTGTCGAACAGATCGAACTCGGGGTTGTTGCCCAGCAGGTCCATCGAGGTCTCGTGGAAGCTGGCGATGGTGCCGACGTCCTTCCAAAAGCCGTGGAACTCGTAGCTGTACAGGCGCTTGCCCTCGCCGAGCAGCTTGGGGATGATGTCCTTGCCAAAGTCGTGGCTCGAGCGCTGGTCCAGAGCGTCCTCTTCGAGCGCCTCGATCAGCACGTCGGCCGAGAAGATGTAGATGCCCATGGACGCGAGATTCGAATCGGGCTTATCGGGCTTCTCGGTGAACTTGATGATGCGGCCGTCCTCGGGGTCGGTGGTCAGGATGCCAAAGCGGCTGGCCTCCTCCCAAGGCACGGGCATAACGCTCACCGTGAGGTCGGCGTTGTTCTCAATGTGCGTCTTGAGCATCTTGCGGTAGTCCATGCGATACAGGTGATCGCCCGAAAGAATCAGGACGTACTTGGGGTCGTTGGCCTTGATGTAGTCCAGGTTCTGCGTAATGGCGTCGGCCGTGCCCGCATACCATGCGCCGCCGGTCTGCGTCTCGTACGGCGGCAGGATCGAAACGCCGCCGTCGCGGCTGTCCAGATCCCAAGCCTCGCCGGAGCCCACGTAGGCATGCAGCAGGTAGGGGCGATACTGCGTCAGAACGCCCACCGTGTCGATGCCCGAGTTGGAGCAGTTGGAGAGCGAAAAGTCGATAATGCGGAACTTGCCACCAAAGCTAACCGCCGGCTTAGCGATCTTTTGGGTGAGTGCCCCCAATCGGCTGCCCTGTCCTCCTGCGAGGAGCATCGCGATGCATTCTTTCTTACTCATCGATTTCTCCTTCTGTCATCGATGTTCCTAAACCCATTAGCGACGGGCGCGGCGCAACGTCACGCCCGTCGAGTAATGCCGTGCTGGCATAGGGGAGCTCGCGGCCTTTACGCGTGCCAGATTTCGTCGCGGTACTCGCGAATGGTGCGGTCGCTCGAGAACCAGCCGCTCGAGGCGGTGTTGAGCAGCGCCTTGCGGTTCCAGGTCTCCTGGTCGCCGTAGCTGTTCGTGAGCTTCTCCCAGGCGTCGACGTAGCTGCGGAAGTCGGCCATAACCAGGTCGGGGTCGTTGTTGTTCATGAGCTCGTTGTAGATGCTCTCGAAGTTGCCCGAAAGACCCGCGAAGGTGTCGTCCTTGAGCTCGTCCATCACGCGGCCCAGACGCTCGCGGTCGCCGTTGAGGGTATCCCACGCAAAGTAGCTGTTGGATGCCCAGAGCTGCTCGACCTCGGGGGCGGTCAGGCCAAAGATGGCCTCGTTCTCGCGACCGGCCAGGTCGGCGATCTCGATGTTGGCGCCGTCGAGGGTACCCAGCGTAATGGCGCCGTTCATCATGAGCTTCATGTTGGACGTGCCCGAGGCCTCCTTGCCAGCCGTGGAGATCTGCTCCGAGATCTCGGCGGCGGGGTAGATGAGCTGGGCGTTGCTCACACGGAAGTTGGGGATAAAGCAGACCTTCATGACCTCGTTGACGCGCGGGTCGTTGTTGATGACATCGGCCACGGAGTTAATGAGGCGGATGGTCTCCTTGGCAAAGGTGTAGCTCGAGGCAGCCTTGCCGCTAAAGATGAAGGTCGTCGGCGTCACGTGGAAGTTGGGATCGGCGATGCGACGGTTGTAGATGTCCATCACCTTCATGATGTTCATGAGCTGGCGCTTGTAGGCATGGAAGCGCTTCACCTGAACATCGAAGACGGTGTTGGGGTCAATGACCAGACCGGTCTCGGCCTTAACGTAGGCGGCCAGGCGCTCCTTGTTGGCGCGCTTGGAGGCACCCACGGCCTTCAGGAACTCGGTGTCGTTCTGGAACTCTTTGAGCTTCTCCAGTTCAAAGGCGTCCTTGAGCCAGCCGTCGCCAATGGCCTCGGTCACGAGCTTGGCGTAGGTGGGGTTGGCCTCGGCAAAGAAGCGACGGTGCGAGATGCCGTTGGTCTTGTTGTTGAACTTCTCGGGCGTCAGGGCATGGAAGTCCTTGAGCACGATGTTCTTGATGATGTCAGAGTGGATCTTGGCCACGCCGTTGACGCTGTGGCTGCAGATCACGGACAGGTTGGCCATGCGAATCTCGCCGTCCCACAGGATGGCGGTCTGGCGCAGACGCTCCTGCCAGCCCTCCTGCGTGGTGTCGAACGACTCGTGCCAACGACGGCTGATCTCGTCGATGATCTGGTACACGCGGGGGAGGAGCTTGGAGAACGTGCCGATGGGCCACTTCTCCAGGGCCTCGGGCAGGATCGTGTGGTTGGTGTAGCTCACAACCTGCGTCACGATGTTCCAAGCGTCATCCCACTCGAGCTTCTTCTCGTCGATGAGGATACGCATGAGCTCGGGGCCGCACATGGCGGGGTGGGTATCGTTGGTATGGATGGCCACAAACTGCGGCAGCAGCTCCCAGTTCGCGCCGTGCTCCTTCTCAAAGGTGTCGAGCAGGCTGTAGATGCCGGCCGAGACAAACAGGTACTCCTGCTTCAGGCGCAGCAGACGGCCGTGCTCGCCGGCGTCGTTGGGGTAGAGGATGGCGCTGATGGCCTCGGCCTCGGCGCGCTCGGCGTCTGCCAGGGCGTAGTCGCCGCGGTTGAAAGCCTCCAGATCGAAGTGCTCCTCGACCGGCTCAGCGGCCCAGACGCGCAGCTTGTTGACGGTCTCGCCGGCATAGCCCACGACGGGGATATCATAAGGGACGGCCAGGATATCCTGCGTGTCCACCGTGCGGTAGAACGTGCGGCCGTTCTCCTCAAAGCCCTCGACGTGGCCACCAAACTTAATGGTCACGGCCTTATCCTGACGGCGGACCTCCCAGGGATAGCCGTGGGTGAGCCACTCGTCGGTAGCCTCGACCTGGCTGCCGTTAACGATCTCCTGCTTAAACAGGCCGTAGCGGTAGCGCATGCCGTTGCCGTAGCCGGCAATGCCCTCGGCTGCCATGGAATCCAGGAAGCATGCTGCAAGACGGCCCAGGCCACCGTTGCCCAGCGCCGGATCGGGCTCCTGGTTCTCGATGACGGACAGGTCGAAGCCCATGTCGCCGAGCGCCTCGGCGACCATGTCGCGCACGCCAAAGTTGAGCAGGTAGTTGTCGAGCAGGCGGCCGATCAAAAACTCGATCGAGAAGTAGTACACGCGCTTCTTGCCCTCGGCGGTGGCGCGGGCGTCGCTCTTGGTGGCAACGGTGCGTGCCTTCTCGGCCACGAGCTTGGCCAGGGCGTTAAAGCGGTCGAGGTCGCTGGCGGCCTCGACGCTCTTGCCGCTGATGCTCATGACGGCATCGCGATAGAGCTCGGTAAACTCCTGCTTGTTGTCGAAGATCTTATTCATACGTTCCTTCCCCCGGGGATGTTTCTCCCGGAACGGTTATGACTTGTATCCTACGCCCCGGCGGGGCGGGTAATTACAGTGGTAACACCTTTGTTACGCTTTCTTGGCAGGATCCTTAACGGCAGCTGCCTTGGCCTTGGAAGCAGCCTTCTTGGCCGTGGTGGACTTGGCCGAAGCCTTGGCGGCGGGCTTGGCAGCCTTCGCCTTAGCCGGAGCCTTCTTAGCAGCTGCGGCCTTGGGCTTCACCGAGGACATGCGCTTGCGCGTCGCCTTCTTGGGCTCCTCGACCACGGGCGGCTTATAGCTGCTGGGACCGCGGCGCTTAAGCACCACGCCTGCAAGGCCGGGCACCTTAATCTCGATGGAGTCCATCTGCCCGTTCCAGGGATAGGGCTCGCTCGAGCAGGTGTAGGGCTCCTCACCGGCGTATCCGCTGCCGCCAAACTCGGGACGGTCGGAATCGAAGATGACCTCCCAGTCACCCTCGCGCGGCACGCCCACGCGGAAGCTCTCGTAGCTCGCCGGGTCAAAGTTGATCAGAATCACCAGGTCGTTATCGACGTCCTCGCCCTGGCGCACAAAGCTCACGATGGACTGCTTGGAGTTGTCCGCGTCGATCCAGGTAAAGCCGTCGTCGGTGTAGCCGCGCTCGTATAGGGCGGGCTCGGCGGTGTACAGATGGTTGAGCGCCTTGATAAACGCCTGATGATGACGGTGAGTCTCGTACTCCTCGGTCAGGAACCACTGGATGGACTCGTAGTAGCGCCACTCGATAAACTGGCCGATCTCGTTGCCCATAAAGTTGAGCTTTGCACCGGGGTGCGTCATCTGGTAGAAGGCCAGCGTGCGCAGGCCGGCAAACTGGCGCCACCAGTCGCCCGGCATGCGGCCGATCAGCGAGCACTTGCCGTGCACGACCTCGTCGTGGCTGAGCGGGCAAATGAAGTTCTCGGTAAAGGCGTACATGATGGAGAACGTGAGCAGGCCGTGGTTGCCGGGACGCCACGGAAAATCGGTCTGCATGTAGTGCAGGGTGTCGTTCATCCAGCCCATGTCCCACTTGTAGTGGAAGCCTAGGCCGCCGTCCTGCGGCGGATAGGTCACGAGCGGCCACGCGGTGGACTCCTCGGCCATCATCATCACGTCGGGGTAGTGCGCCTCCACGGCGCAGTTGACCTGGCGAATGAACGCGCTGGCGTCCAGGTCCTCCTCGGTACCGTACTTGTTGAACTTCTTTTGGCCGGGATCATCGATGCCAAAGTTGAGGTACAGCATGCTGGACACGCCGTCCATGCGAATGCCATCCACGTGGAAGTTCTCGAGCCAATACAGTACGTTGGAGACCAGGAAGGAGCGGACCTCGCCGCGGGCGAAGTCAAACTTGTGCGTGCCCCAGTTGGGGTGAATCTCGTGCTCAAACAGCATGTGACCGTTAAAGGTGGCAAGGCCGTGGGAGTCGGCGCAAAAACCGCCGGGCACCCAGTCCATAATCACGCCGATACCCGCCTCGTGGCACGCATCGATAAAGTGCATGAGCTGCTGCGGGTTGCCGTAGCGCGATGTGGCGGCATAGTAGCCGGTCGTCTGGTAGCCCCAGGAGCCGTCGAAGGGATGCTCCATGAGCGGCATGACCTCGATATGCGTATAGCCCATGTCGCGCACGTAGTCTACGAGCTCAACCGACAGGTCGTCGTAGGTGTAGAACTCGCCGCGCTGCGCGGGGAAGGGATCCATGGGACCGGGGTAGTTGCCGTACTCGTCTGGCTCGCCCTGTGGCGCGTCGCCGTGGCGCTTCCACGAGCCAATATGCACCTCGTAGATGTTGAGCGGCTGCGACATGTGGTTGTGGGCGGCGCGGCGCTTGAGCCACGTGGCGTCGTTCCACTTGTAGCCATCAAGGGTCCACAGCACGCTCGCCGTTCCCGGAGGGCACTCGGCCTTAAAGGCGTACGGATCGGCCTTGTAGAGCTTTTCGCCCTCGTTGGTCTCGATGAGGTATTTATAGAGCTGGCCCTGCTCGGCGCCAGGAATAAAACCTTCCCAAATAGCGCTCGTATGCATGGGCACCAGCGGGTTGGCTTCCTCGTCCCAGTCGTTAAATTCGCCAATGACATGGACGCTCTTTACGTCGGGCGCCCAAACGCAAAAGCGCCAGCCACGCGTACGGTTCTGCGTGTCGGGGTGAGCGCCCATCTTTTCCCAGCTGCGCTCCCACGTACCGATGCCAAACAGGTAGACATCGTCCTTGGTGAGCTCCGGTGCATGCGGGGCGGCTTTGCGGGTAGCAGGCTTTTTGGTTGCTGGCTTTAGCTTTGTATCGCTCACGTTTGATCCCATCATGACGCGGCAGCGTGTTGCCTTGGTGACTAGATGCGAAAGGTCCAAGGCTGCACGAATCGAAGGGACGGCGATAGTTCTATGATTCGTTCCACCTCGCGTGCTCGGTGGAACTTTCGGCAGAAACTACGATAACACCTGTACGTTAGTTTTATGGACGAAAGTGGATTTGCGGGGGCGTTTAATCGGTAAGCGCCATGTTTATACCACTGGCAGAATTGCCGTGGTAAAACTCTTGACAGTTTTACCAATTAGGATTTCAAAACTGTTAGGCTGACGTTTGGTAAAACGTTTTTAGCAGGTTGTTTACCATTTGACATCGAAAGGCTCGTTTATGAACCACATCGCTGCTCCAAGTGTTGCTTTTATTTTCGATTGCGACGGAACACTGGTTAATAGCTCCCCCGTCTGGGGCCATGCGCAGACCGAGTTGTTGCACCGTCACGGCATTGATGTAACGGTCGACGATTTTGCCCAATTTGAACATCTTTCGCTGGAGGACGAGTGCCAGGCCTACCACGACGCGTGGGGCATTGGCGCGAATGGCGAGGAGCTGTATCGCGAGCTGGGTGAGATTTTGATTGATGGGTACTCCAAGGTACCGCCGCGCGAGGGACTCCTGGCGTTTCTGGAGCAGGCGAAGGCGGCGGGCATTGCCATGTGCGTGGCCACGTCCACGCCGGCCGAACTGGTGCAGTCCGCCATTGCGGCTGCTGGCCTTGATCGCTATATGGAGTTTATTACCACGACGGGCGAGGCGGGGCGCTCCAAGCGGTTCCCCGATGTGTACGAACTGGCGCTGCGTCGCCTGGAAGAGCGCGACGGGCATAAGTTCGAGCGCGCTTGGGTATTTGAGGACGCCGTCTTTGGACTTAAGAGTTCTGGTACTGCAGGCTTTAAGCGCGTGGGCATCTATGATCCGCACGGCCGTATGGAGCGCGATGAGGTGCGTGCCAATTGCGACATCTTTATCGACAGCTATGAGGACCTGGACCTGGCCCGCGTGCTTTCGTTTGAGGGTTAGGCGAGAGCCGTGGCTTGCAAAGTATTAGTGGTTTGCGGCTCGCCTGTGGTGTTGAGCCCCGAGTTGCTGTGCCACCTGGCAGGGGAGTGCGACCACATCGTAGCCGTAGACCGCGGCCTGGACGCCCTGTTGGGCGCTGGCCTAAGCTGCGACGTCTACGTGGGCGATGCCGACACCGTAAGCGATGAGGGACGCGCTCTGGTCGATGCCGCTGTCGATTTTGAAGTAGAACGCCACAACCCCTACAAGGACTATACCGATCTAGCACTAGCGCTAGACACCATCCGCCGCCGCTGGCCGGGTGCCGAGGTGGTTGCGACCTGCGCCACTGGCGGTCGTCCCGACATGGCTCTGTCTGTGTTAGGGCTACTGGCAGGTTATGTGGACGCCCCCGTCTGGATCGAAGAAGACGATGTGACGGCCAGAATCCTGCATCAGGACGAGACCTGGACTATCGAGGGCGCCGAAGGCAAAACCTTCTCCATCGTCGCCATAGCCCCCCACACAGAGATAAGCGAACACGGCCTAGAGTGGGAGCTAGACCACAGCTCCCTAGGCCTGTTGGCCGACACAGGCATCTCTAATGTCGTAAGGAAAACGGCCAAGATCCAAGTCCACCAAGGAACGGCGATCGCCTATCTTTACAAGTAAGGTGCCGCCGCGTGAGGGTTTTATCGGGACGGTGGGTTAATTGACTGATTTTGCCGAAGTCAAAATCAGTCAATTCAGCCCCGTCCCAGGAAAACCCGTAAGGCAGGGTAACTACCCCAAAAAAAGTCCTTGCATCCCCGAAGATCTTCCCCTATAGTACTACCTCGTCACGGGGGCGTAGCTCAGCTGGGAGAGCGCTTGACTGGCAGTCAAGAGGTCAGGGGTTCGATCCCCCTCGTCTCCACCATCGTGAATGCAAGGCCACTCAATCGAGTGGCCTTTTTTCATTTGCATACGATATTAAGTGGCCTGAACTGCGTTTTTGCAAAATATGCAAATTGCTTTCCTGTTCAAGTTCGCCGTCAGTAGTAGTTGTCGCAAAATTTGCGACAACTACACCCCAAAAAGTTGCGCAATTACCTTCCCGGTTTTGTACAAAGTTTGTTAGCCAAACTTAATAGTTTGAGCAATTCACGCCGCCAGCAATACAACTCAGGCTGTGCTCACCAACCCACACACCCCCATAAACCTGCGGCAATGTATGCTAGACGGCTCGATATCCCCCATAACCACGGCAAATAAACAATATGTTGCTCAACACGCACCAAAACGTATGGGCCACCTGCTGTGCTAGGATTACTAACGTTACATGGGTTCAACTGTGTTCTCGGCTCCAGCAAGCCGCTAAGCGCAGGGTCGATCAGCATCCGGCCGTAACGGCGGTGCCAGAAAAACCACGAGCTCCATTAGCGTCGTCATGCGTATCGCATCGAATGACTTTGCTCTTGTCTATGTGCAAGCTGTTCTTTCGAATCGATATCTCATGATAGAGCGCAGCAGTCCTTCAGCTGTTTGCGTGCGGTTCAGTTTTGTTCCCGCTTGACTGGGCCGCACGCAGCCAGCTGGGGACGCGGTCTTTTTGCGATACACGTCCGCGTCTCTAGCCACTGCACTCATACATACCGTTCACGGTGGGGCAGAGCCACGTGCTTGTCTAACTGGGCTCAGGGTTTGAATATGGAGCGCCTTCGCGCACAAGCGCCCTGGCGAAGCCATGTCCAAACCCCGTGAGCCATACGTAAGACAGCAAGGGGGTGGTGCTCGTGTGGTATGTGATTCAGGTTATTAACGGTCGCGAAGACGTAATGCGCGAGCGCATTGAGCGTGTGGTGCCGGTTGGCGCCATGCAGGAGCTCTTTTACCCCCAATATCAAACCGAGATTAAAGTACACGGCGAATGGGTCAATACGACCAAGCCGCTTTTTCCCGGTTACCTTATCTGCGATACGGCTGAACCCCGCACCGTGCAACAGTCTCTGCTGCGCATGGACGACTTTGCCCGGGTGCTTTCCCAGGATGGTCAGTTTGTGCCGCTGGCAAAAGAAGAGGCCCAGCTTATTGGCAGCTTTACGCATAGGGGAGACCGCGTTGTGCCCATGAGTGAGGCCTTAAAAGACGGCGACCGGGTCGTAGTGACGGCAGGTCCGCTGCTGGGCCACGAAGGCCTTATCAAAACCATTAACAGACGCAAGAGCACTGCTTATTTGGAGCTCGACCTGTGCGGCCGACGCGTAACTACGCGCGTTGGCCTTGCCGTGCTTTCGGCCGAGCAGCGCGCAATACGAAACCTTAAAAAGGCGATCGCCTAGCTGCAGGGGACTTTTTAACGGGACAGGGAGGATCCTCGGGTCGGGGACGTAGGTTTGAAGGAAATAGTGTCAGACAAAACTGAATATTCAGAAGGAGCGCCGGTAGGGGCCTCGCTTGTTGCCCAGGCAATGGACCGGCACAACGGCGCCGGGCGCTACAGGGCCATGCAATCAATTAAAGATTGGGACCGCACGCGCCTGGCCTACCGCACCGTCAAGCGCGCCTTTGACATCGTGTTCAGTGGCTGCGTGCTGGCCGTCATTGCCTTACCCAGCCTTGTGCTCGCCGCGGCCATCCGCTTGGAGAGCGAGGGCAACCCGTTCTACAGCCAGATCCGCGTGGGACAGACCCGCCCTGACGGCAGCCTGTCCACGTTTCGCATGTGGAAGTTCCGTTCAATGTACAGGGACGCCGACGAGCGCCTCTCCGAGCTCAAGGAGCACAACGAGATCGCCGGCGCCATGTTCAAGATGAGGGAGGACCCCCGCGTCACCAAGATCGGCAGGTTCATCCGCAAGCACTCCATTGACGAGTTCCCGCAGTTTATTAACGTGTTCCTGGGCCAGATGTCCGTCGTGGGCCCGCGACCGCCGCTGCCCAACGAGGTCGCGGAGTACACAGAATTCGATCTGCAGCGCCTGGCCGTGAAGCCCGGGATCACCGGCTGGTGGCAGGTGACGGACCGCAACGACACCGGCTTCGACGGCATGGTCCGCCGAGACCTGGAGTACATCGCCAACCGGGGCATCTTCACCGACCTCAAGATTGTGATCCTCACGGTTATTGAGGTCATCACCGGTAAGGGTGCGTGCTAATGCTCGAGGATTATTCGAAATACTCTGAGTTGAATCGCGTTCCCGTGATCGATGTTCCGATCACGGGAACAAACATGGCAGATTGCATCAATTTTCTAGCTGAACATATCGATGAACTCCATGGCGAGTACATTTGCGTCTCAAATGCCCATACGTCTGTTTTGGCTCATGATGACCCCTCCTATTGGGATTGCCAGGCGGAATCAGTCATGTCCGTTCCCGACGGCAAGCCCTTATCAGTTGTAGGCCGTAAGTCATTTGAATCGATGGACCGCGTTACCGGTCCGGACTTGATGCGCGAGATTTTTGAGATTTCCAGTCAATACGGGTGGAGTCACTATTTCTACGGAAATGAACAGAAGAATCTTGACGCCCTCAGAGAATCGCTCAACAGGGATTTCCCCGGTTTAAAAATTGTGGGAATGGAACCGTCCGTTTTCCGTCCTTTGTCCGACAACGAAAAGTATGAGCTTTCTAATCGCATCGCCAACTCAGGAGCTAACTTCGCATGGATTGCTCTTGGCGCGCCCCGTCAAGAAGTTCTTATGCACGAGCTCAAGGGAGGGCCACAGCCGTTGATGATCGGTGTTGGCGGAGCGTTCAATGTCCTCGCCGGCGTGGTGCCAGAGGCGCCGATATGGATGCAAAACCTGAGTCTCGAGTGGCTATACAGACTAATTCAAGAGCCAAAACGGCTTTTCAAACGATACCTCGTAACCAATACGAAATTCCTCTTTTACCAGTTTACAAAAGCCAAACGTAAGGAAGGCAAATAGATGAACGATTCGACCACCTTTAAAGACAAGACCCTCATGATCACGGGCGGCACCGGCTCGTTCGGCAACACCGTGCTCAAGCACTTCATGAACACCGACCTGGCCGAGATCCGCATCTTCTCGCGTGACGAGAAGAAGCAGGACGACATGCGCCACCGCCTGCAGGAGAGGTCGCCCGAGCTCGCCTCCAAGGTCCGCTTCTTCATCGGCGACGTCCGCAACGCCCAGAGCGTGCGCGACGCCATGCACGGGGTCGACTACATCTTCCACGCCGCCGCCCTCAAGCAGGTGCCCTCCTGCGAGTTCTTCCCCATGGAGGCCGTGCGAACCAACGTCATCGGCACGGACAACGTCCTGCACGCAGCCATCGACGAGGGCGTCGACCGCGTCGTGTGTCTGTCCACCGACAAGGCCGCCTACCCCATCAACGCCATGGGCAAGTCCAAGGCCATGATGGAGTCCATCATCTACGCCAACGCCCGCAACGGCGCAGGACGCACCACCATCTGCTGCACCCGCTACGGCAACGTCATGTGCTCGCGCGGCAGCGTCATCCCGCTGTTCATCGACCGCATCCGAAAAGGGGAGCCGCTGACGGTCACCGACCCCAACATGACCCGCTTCCTCATGAACCTGGACGAGGCCGTGGACCTGGTGCAGTTCGCCTTCGAGCACGCCAACCCCGGCGACCTGTTCATCCAGAAGGCGCCCGCCTCCACGATCGGCGACCTCGCCGAGGCCGTCCAGGAGGTCTTCGGCCGCGTGGGCACCCAGGTCATCGGCACCCGCCACGGCGAGAAGCTCTTCGAGACCCTCATGACCCGCGAGGAGCGACTGCGCGCCGAGGACATGGGCGGCTACTACCGCGTCGCCTGCGACTCGCGCGACCTCAACTACGACAAGTTCGTCGTCGACGGCGAGGTGGAGACCCAGGCCGACGAGTCCTACACCTCCCACAACACCGAGAGGCTCGACGTGGAGGGCACCATCGCCAAGATCAAGACCGCCGAGTACGTGCAGCTGGCCCTGGAGGGCCGCGAGCACGAGGCGG
This sequence comes from uncultured bacterium, assembly GCA_905215825.1. Lineage (GTDB taxonomy): Bacteria > Actinomycetota > Coriobacteriia > Coriobacteriales > Coriobacteriaceae > Collinsella. The sequence continues at coordinate 2,134 of CAJMRO010000016.1, read as the reverse complement.
TGCAGTAGGGTGCGCGTCCTCGTCACCGGCGCCAGGGGCTTCGTCGGCAGGAACCTCTGCTGCGCGCTGAAGAACATAAGGGACGGCAAGGACCGCCGCGCGAAATACCAGTCACTCCTTCCCCTCGAGGTCATGGAGTATGACATCGACTCCACGCCCGCTGAGCTCGATGCGTACTGCTCCCGCGCCGACTTCGTCTTCAACCTCGCGGGCATCAACCGCCCAAAGGAGCAATCCGAGTTCATGGAGGGCAACTTCGGGTTCGCCTCCACGCTGCTCGACACGCTCGAGCGCCACGGCAACAGATGCCCCGTCATGCTCTCCAGCTCGGCGCAGGCGAGCCTGTCGGGCCGCTTCGAGGGCTCGGTCTACGGCGAGTCCAAGCTCGCGGGGGAGGGCCTGTTCCGGGAGTACTCCGGACGCACGGGCGCCCCGGTGCTCATCTACCGCTTCCCCAACCTCTACGGCAAGTGGTGCCGCCCGCGCTACAACTCCGCCGTCGCCACCTTCTGCGACGCCATCGCCAACGGCCGCCCCTACACCGTCAACGACCCCTCCGTGGAGCTGGAGCTCCTCTACATCGACGACCTGGTCGGCGAGATGCTGGGCGCCCTGCTGGGGGAGGAGCACCGCTGCGGCTACGAGGGCCTCGAGCGCGTCAAGGGCGACGGGTTCTGCTACGTCCCCGGGACCGACGTGAAGACCCTGGGCGAGATCGTCTACCTGCTCGGCAGCTTCCGCGACAGCCGCGAGACGCTTGCCGTCCCCGACCTTTCGGAGGACTCCTTCTCCAAGAAGCTCTGGAGCACGTTCCTGTCCTACTACGAGCCGGGCAACTTCGCCTACGGCCTGAAGCCCAACGTGGACGACCGCGGCTCGTTCACGGAGTTCCTGCGAACGCCCGAGCGCGGCCAGGTCTCCGTCAACGTCTCGAGGCCCGGCATCACCAAGGGCAACCACTGGCACATGAGCAAGTGGGAGAGGTTCCTGGTGGTCTCCGGCACCGCGAGTATCAAGCTGAGGAAGGTGGGGGAGGACGCCGATGGAAACCCGTTCCCCGTCGACGAGTACACCGTCTCCGGCCCCGACATGCGAGCCGTGGAGATGATTCCCGGATACACGCACTCCATCACCAACCTGTCCGACACCGAGGACCTCGTGACGGTCATGTGGGCCAACGAGCCCTTCGACCCCGAGAACCCCGACACCTACTATGAGGAGGTCTAGCCGCATGGGCAAGGACTATTCCGATATCGCTTTCAGGGACGACGGCCGCCTGAAGCTGCTCATCATCGTGGGCACGCGCCCCGAGGTCATCCGCCTGTCCGAGGTCATCAAGAAGTGCCGCCGCCACTTCGACTGCCTGCTGGCGCACACCGGGCAGAACTACGACTACACGCTCAACGGCATCTTCTTCCGCGACCTGGAGCTCGCCGACCCGGACGTCTACCTGGACGCCGTGGGCACCGACCTGGGCGAGACCGTGGGCAACATCATCGCGGCCTCGTACAAGCTCATGGTGCAGGTGCGGCCCGACGCCCTTCTGATCCTGGGCGACACCAACAGCTGCCTGTCCGCCATCGCGGCCAAGCGCCTGCACATCCCCATCTTCCACATGGAGGCGGGCAACCGCTGCAAGGACGAGTGCCTGCCCGAGGAGACCAACCGACGCATCGTCGACGTCATCTCCGACGTCAACCTGGCCTACTCGGAGCACGCCCGCCGTTACCTCAAGGACACCGGCTGCGCCCCGGAGCGCACCTACGTCACGGGATCTCCCATGGCCGAGGTCCTGCGCGCGAACCTGGGCAAGATCGAGGCGTCGGACGTCCTGACCGAGCTCGGCCTGGAGCCGAAGAAGTACATGCTGCTCTCCGCCCACCGCGAGGAGAACATCGACACCGAGGCGAACTTCACGAGCCTGTTCACCGCGATCAACGCGCTGGCGGAGAAATACGACATGCCGATCCTGTACTCCTGCCACCCGCGCTCCCGCAAGCGCCTGGAGGCCACGGGCTTCCAGCTCGACCCGCGCGTGCGCATGCACGAGCCCATGGGCTTCCACGACTACAACTGCCTGCAGATGAACGCCTTCGCGGTTGTCTCCGACTCCGGCACGCTGCCCGAGGAGTCC
>CAJMRO010000015.1:0-26712 GCA_905215825.1 uncultured bacterium | reverse complement strand
CCGTCGGCGCTTTCCGTGTTGACTGCGCTGGTGCCGGTGGATGTTGCGGCGCCGTCCTCTACGGTATCTGCTGTCGCATTTGTGTTGGTGCCGTCTTCGGCTTTGGCTGTGTCGCCGTTCGTGGCGTCGGCTTGCGCCTGCTGCTCGGCTGTCGCCCGAGGCTGCATGGCTTCTGCGATGGCTGCCATGGGCATCGTCGCGCTGACCATGGACGTGCACGCGATCGCGCAGAGCAGGTAGTAAAGGGGTCGTTTCATAGCGGAGCCTCTCGGTGAGCAGCCAATAGGGACCGAAGGCAGCTCCAGGCCAGCACTCCGCACATATTTTGTTGCGGTTTATTTTACGGGAACCCCAGTCAACATCAGCGAACTTTATGGGGAATGTTGGGGAGGGGTTGCCCTGGCGGTCTTGTGACTCGTGCTGGGTCGGCTATACGCTTGTTGGCGGCTCAGCATGAGGTCACGTTGTGTCTTCTCGATGCTATACACCGAGACCATCAAAGGTTAGTTTGTGTCCGCGCCAGTAGTTAAACTATAAGTAAGGCGGCACAAGCGGACTTGTCATAAGTCTCATTCAGTGACTGTATCAATGGTGAGGGGTCATTGTGGCTGCTGGTACGGAATAACGTGCATGCAGCCGTTACATGGTTGCATCCTTAAAGAGGGGCGCTAGATCGGCATCAATCGTTCTGGGCGAAAGGGGATTAATATCATGAAAACCCAGCTATTGGTTTACAGACAACGGGATTGCGGATTTACGGAAACAGGCGACCTGACGATTAGAGAATTTGGTAGGGCAAGCGCTTTCGACGCCTTCGAGTTGACGGTTATTGACTTGCAAGATGAGCATTTATGGACAAGCGACTACTATAACGACAGCCAATTAAAGGATCATGCAGATATATCCTCTATTGGTCAGATGCTGCTGCAATCAAATAAATGTAAATGTATCGTTTTGTTTCCGCAAAACTGCATGTATTCCTATTGCTACGAATACGATTCGCATGCTCACTCCAATAGGTATAAGCATAAAATGCCGCTAAAGGATTTCATTAAGGATTTTGCTGGCTCACCAATAGGCGAGCTGCTCCCTTTGCCTTTGCATATTTGTTTCGGTGAGTCGAAAACGCGTCTTTTTGATAGAGAGCTTCATTCAGATTTTTCTTTCAGTACTCCGATTTTGCCTCCAGTCAATCCGATTCTTAAGTCGGAAGCGTCAACTGTTTCAGCCGTACGGTTGTCTGAGACTCTTGCGGCTACAACGCTTCATGTCAACGACAACGATGATTTGTTGTCGGTTGTTGACGCCATTTTCCCAGCCGAAGTTCAGTCCTCCCGCACTCCTGATTGGCTTGAGGAAGTCGAATTTCATGATGAAACGACTCGAAGGGCGCGAATGAAAGCCATAGAGGATCAAATAGCTCTTCTAAGCGAAGAGAAGAAAGGGATTGAAGAGGTCCTTTCGGATTATCGGGAAATTAAGTCGGTCCTTTGTAGCAAAGACTTTGAACTCGAAAATAAGGCTCGCCACCTTTTGGCTGAGATTGCTGAGGTCGATGAGGATTTTGAAGACAATAAGGAAGAGGATTTCAGGTTCTCTTACGATGACACCCTCTTTTTAATTGAGATTAAAGGCAGCAACGGCGGGCTTAAGCGACAACATGTTTCAAAGACGTACGATCATGTCCAAATTAAAGCTGATGCCATGGAAGACGAAGGCGACTCTGGCAAGTTAAAAGGTGTTCTTATATTTGCATCCCAAATTGAATTAAAACCGGAAGAGCGAGATCCGTTTCCTGAAACTCAGATTACAATTGCTCGTAAAAATGACATTGCAGTTTTGTCGACTGAGACGCTGCTTCGTTGTTATGAAGCTTATGTCGAAGGGCGTTTGACTTCAGACGCTTTTAAGGAGACCTTATTGCAAACGTCTGGCCTTGTAAGCTTGGATGCGTTTGGGATAGATGCTGCTGATAAAAGCAAACGATAGGGGCGCGCAGCGACTTAGATTGATTTACTGCACAGGACAATCCTAGGGGCAAAAGCCAAAAGTCGAGCACTGGATGTAATTCTGGCGTGATCAAGAATTGATTCAGAATAAAAATTCGCTGCATGATTTTCTTGTTCGGCTGCGCAATTGCTGCGTATGTAGGGTATTATGCAATCAGTGATGCAGTCGTCGTGGACTCTACGTGAGGCGATGACAAAGAAGGGTCGTTGTACGGTTTTCCGACAGCGGCCCTTTGATTTTAGGAGCTTTCTGTGGCTAAAGAGTTTAAGACTTTCGCTCAGCTAATCGAACTTTTAGAGAGTCGCGGCGTCTTAATTGATGCTACAACAGCAGATTGCTTGAGGCGTGAAAGCTACTACGCAATTATAAATGGGTATAAAGACCCATTTCTCGATAAAGATGCTATGACATCCTCTTCCGATGACGTTTATAAAGATGGCACTTCATTTAGGAACATTTTCGATCTGTTTTTGTTCGACAGAGAGCTCAGGCAGCTTGCGTTTTCCTATCTTGCGAGAGCCGAAGCGGTGCTTAAAAACGCCGTTGTTTATTCATTTTGCGACAAATATCGTGCTCCGGATGCCTATCTGAATCGATTAAATTATGTCAGGTCAAGAGATATGCTTGTGCCCAAGGCGTATCGAGGCAATAAAAACTATCTTCACGCTAAGAATCTTGCCGAACTCTTGAAAACGTTGAACGATAAAGTGTCAAATGAACAACATATGCGACCGTTTGTCAGGCATTATTTGAACAAATATGGCGCGGTTCCATTATGGGTTCTGCAGAATGATCTGACGTTTGGCAATATTTGCCACTTCTATCAGCTTCAAAATCGTGGTGTACAGAATGCTGCTTGTAAGCTGGTCAATCAAACGGCAAATAGGGAAGAAAGGCTTGAGCCGATTGTGCTGCTTCGTGTCATTCAGGTTCTGGTCGGCTTTAGGAATATCTGCGCGCACGACGAGCGACTTTATTGCGCGGAGGTCAGGGGTGCAAAGTTTTCCGATATGTATGACCTTCTCAGCCGTGTTTTGCCTGCCGACGAGATGAGGTCGCTACTCAATGACTTGGCCGGCCTTGTCGGAACTTATCAAGGCTTAATTAACCAAAGTGTTCTTTATGACGTCTTTCATGAGATGAATATTCAGGTGCAAAGAGCTTTAGGTGATTCGTGATTACTTTGGCCCGGGGACGCTATAGGAGATAGGCCGCGTGCATAGACGCCTTCTTTGGCAGCGATAAACCTGTCGGCGAGACGCGATCGCTCAGATTGGTGATATCGGATTGACGGACCCCGAGTTCTTCCTTAAAGTAACCAGTATGATGAGGCCTTGCGACGGTACGTCCGGCTTGGTCCGTGGGAACCGCCGAAAGGCGGTTTTCGCGTTTAAGAGGGCTGTTTCCGAAGGGAACTTGTCCGTATTCGCTTCTGGGCAGTGGGTTTTCGCCGCGAATTTCGGAAGTGCGGGGAAAAATCGAAACTTGCCGAGCGCACTCCGTTTTTTTGCCAACAAAACCGCAGGTCGCAAGAGTCCAAAACCGGGGTCTGGTCGGCAGACCTCATTTTTCACCGCACTTCCGAGTTCACCTGTCGATAATATGCGGCAGCCTCTGGAATCCCCGAGCACAACGGCTTTTCCGCATAAAGTATCCGCAGGTAGAAGCATTGCGGCATTCCGGAGCGCTCGGCACGCCAGGGATTTGCCACATACTTCTAAGTTTTGGGCCTTGTATCTTTTGCTCCAGATGCTGCAAACACTTGATTGATGCTATTTAAAGTCTATAATTAAATAAAAACTCTGATATACCTTTTCAAAACAATGAAAGGAATGTTGAGTGCCATGCTTTGCCAGTTCACCTTTAAGAACTATCGGTCCTATCGCGACGAGGCGGAGCTTTCCATGCAGGCGACGCCGATGAAGGAGTTTGAGCGTTCCCTCATCGAGTGTTCCGACGGGCAGAGTTTCCTTCCGGTGGCTGCGGTGTACGGGCCCAACGCTGGCGGCAAGTCTAATCTGCTCGAGGCTCTTGACTACGTTCGTTCGGCGGTGGCCAGACCAATTAGATTTCTGTCTGCCAGCGCTGATGCACCAGAGAGTGATCGCCCTTTGATACCCCGTTGTTCGGCGTTTGAGTTCGATGACGTGTCTGCTGCCGAGCCCACCGAGTTCGAGCTCTATTACCGCGCGGGTGAGCATGAGTACCGCTATGTTCTGTCTGTACACGCCGATGAGATCGTGTCCGAGGGGCTGTGGCGGCGTAAATTGGGAGCGTCGCGTACGGCGATGCTGTTCGAGCGTGAGGATACAAAGGTTGAACTCGGCCCCACACTGCGTAAGCTTGTGACGGCTGCGAGGTTCAACCCGAGCCTGCCTTACCTATCGTTCCTTTGCATCAACTTCGATGCGCCGGTGGTCCAGGAGGCGGCCAGCTGGTTTCTCGACGCTGTGTTTCTTAACTACAACAGTTCCTATCTGGAGCGGATGCTCGAGCAAATGCTCGACGAGGGTGACTCGCGCGAGGTCACGCGTTTTCTGCGCGCCGTTGATGTGCGTATCGATGGCTTCAGAGTGGAGAGGGCGCCGGAGTGGCGCGGCCAGCGCGTCTTCGTGAGGCACGAGGTGGGCGGCAAGGCGTACGAGCTGCGTTTATCCGAGGAATCTGCCGGAACCCAGAAGCTCATGGGGTTGGCTGCGTATCTGATGACAGCGCTTGAGCGTGGTGGCACCGTTGTGGTAGACGAGCTCGATGCCAAACTGCACCCGAAGCTCCTTCGCTATGTGATCCTGTTGTTTAAGGATCCTGAGGTCAACAAGAGTGGCGCGCAGCTCATCTTCTCGTCCCAGGACGTGTCAACCATGCGAAACGACGTGTTCCGCCGCGACGAGATATGGTTCGCAGCGCGCGGCGAGGGGGAGGCGAGCCAGCTGTGGTCGCTTGCCGATATCCACGAGGTAAACGGCAATCTGGTAAGCAAGAATGCGGCTTTCGACAAGCAATACCTGTCCGGTCGCTACGGTGCCGACCCGTACCTCACTCGAATTGAGGAGTGGGATTAACATGGCGGCGAAGAAGTCGAAGGGCTGGCGCAGCGGCAAGCGAGAGGTCCGCTCGCGCATGGTCCAGATGACGCGTCATCTCGTAGTGAGCGAGGGCAAGGAGACTGAGCCTCGCTACTTCGAGGGCGTGCGCGCCGCGTTGGGCGCAGCAAACGAGCGGAAGGTTGCCGTAGTCGTTAAGGGGACTGGCAAACATACTCTCGACCTGCTCGACTTCGCCGTCGAACACTGCCGCTATGCGCCCGAGACGTTCGACCACGTGTGGCTCGTGTATGACAAGGATGACTTCCCTGCGTCCGACTTCGACGCGATGGAACGTAAGTGCAACGAGCTCTCCGATGGTTCGAGGACCTTCCATGCGTTGTGGTCGAACCCCTGCTTCGAGCTGTGGCCGCTTTTGCACTTTCGCTACACGACCGCGCATATGTCCGCGTCCGACTGCCAGCATGCCCTCGCGCAGGAGATGTCGAAGAACTTGGGCATCGAGTACCGCAAGAACCTGGACGGGATGTTTGGGGCAGTGGATGATAGGCGAGGCGAAGCATTGCAGCGTGCTGGGCGCCTCGTCGCGTACCATAGGGAACTGGGTAACATTAAGCCATCTGCGCAAAACCCTGCAACTAAGGTGGGCGAAATTTTCGATGTAATCGGGCCGTATCTGGTTGGCTAGGCGAGTCGCTGGATTGGCTTTCCGGTTAGTGCGATTGGCGGATTGTACTGCGCTATTGCGAGTCCGGTGCGTAGGAGAAGTGCGGGGAAAATCGAAACTCGCCGAGCGCACACCGATTTTTGCCAACAAAACTGCAGGTCGCGGATGCTCAAAACAGGGGCCTGTTTGACAGATCTCGGTTTTTCACCGCACTTCTGGATTGGGTGCTCATTTAGCACTCTCGATGTCCCCACATCCCCTAAAAAAGTTCTTAAAACAGCCTTAAAGGCGCCTTGGCTCGCGTTGACAGCGTACAATACGCATGTTTGACTATGACAAATGTGGAATTAAGGGGAGGGGTGCGCCATGGAGGTGCTGGTTGTTGGCAACACCGCATATGTTGACGATGACTTTTGTGCCAAGGCGTTCCCCGGGGACCATGTGCAGGTCGTAGCCGCGCAGGACGCGTACCGCGACGAGTCGTCGCCCCATTCCTCGTGGAAAGAGCTTCTGCAACACCTGGATCAGGCCTACGAGTTCGACCGCATAGTCTACCTATCCAATTACCTTACCCCGCATACCGATACCGTGGGCGATATCGAGCTGTTGCGCTCGGTCTTTCGTGCGTGCGCGGGTCGCCGGGTCCAACTGCTGTATGTAGCGGGGCCCGCGGGTGCCGAGGGTGCCGCCGATGCCGCGGGGCGAACGGGCAAGGGAATTATCGCCCGCGCAGCCAACGACCTGTGCCGCTACTACGCTGCTCGCGAGGGCGTTCAGACCAAGATCCTGCGCGTGCCGTTCCTGTATACCGCGTCTGCCGCACTGGAGGACCCGTTTTTGGTGCCGCTGTTCGACGCGTGCTCAACCGGATCGGTTGCTCTGCAGGGTGCGCAGGATGCAGCGTTTCCCCTGCTGTGTGCCGAGGAGCTCGCGGTGCTGGTACGCCGTATCTTCGACAGCTGGGATGCCTCCTTTGAGACGCTCGACGTTGCCGATACCTTCTATCACGCGTCAGGTGAGGTGGGCGAGGCCCTCAAGGCGCTCTTCCCAGGGCTCTCAGTTGCCTATGGCGATTCTGCCGGCTACGCGCTGCCCGCCAGCGACGTCGTTCGCGTGCGTTATGGCTGGTTTCAGCGCTACGACTTGCTGCGCGATCTTTCGACCATTCAAGCGCGTTGGGGTGCTGGCCGCGCAAAGAAGGTCAACCCCTTTCGCGCCGCCATCGACCGCATTCAAATGCGCACGCTGCCTTTCAAATGTCTGGAGACGGCAGCCGCTTGGGTTCTGTTCGAGGTGCTGGAGCATCTGTTCTCCCAATCGGCCCAGCTCAACGTGCTCGATTATCGCCTGCTCTACGTGGTGCTGATCGGCACGCTGTATGGCTTGGACTTTGGCTTGGTCGCGGCGCTGCTGGCATCGGTGGGCTTGGCCGCGAGCTACTTTACCCAGTATGGCTATACCTTCCAGGGTCTGTTCTACGAGCCGTCCAACTGGCTGCCGTTTATTGCGTACTTTGTGGTGGGTGCCGTGTGCGGCTATGTGCAGCTGCGCAACAGCGAAGCCATTAGGGCGGAGCGCGATCAAAACGAGCTCGTGCGCAACCGCAATACGTTCCTTACGCAGCTCTACCATGACGCGATCGAGGACAAGCGTGCGTACAGGCGCCAGATTGTGGGTCGCCACGACAGCTTTGGCAAGATCTTTGCCGTGACGCAGGAGCTCGACGTGCTCAACCCGCGCGACATCTATCGCAAGTGTTGCGAGCTTCTGGGCGAGATCCTCGAGAACGATTCGGTGGCGATCTACCATGTTTCGGGCGGGGCATTTGCACGCCTGGTGGCAGCAAGTCCCGCGATTGCCGAAGATGCCGCACGCTCGCTCGCGCTTGAGCAGCTTGCACCTCTTTTGGGTGACGGGGGCCGTTCGAACCTATGGGTGAACCGCGAGCTGACGCCGGGGCTTCCCATGTTTGGATACACGATCGAGCGCGACGGGGCACCCGCCGTGTTGATCTTTGTGCGTAGTGTGGCCGAAAACCAAATGACCCTCTATTATCAAAACCTGTTCCGCATCTTGTGCGGGCTGGTCGAAAGCGCGCTGGGCCGTGCTTTTGACTATGAGGCGGTGGCGCAGGATAAGCGCTGCGTTGAAGGCACTTGCGTGCTCAAGCAGGCTGCCTTTGGCCAAGAGCTCGCGGCGGAGCAGGCGCTCGCAGATAGCAAGATGGGGAGTTATTTGCTCCTGCGCGTGGTACCGGGCATGGAGCCTGTCGGCGAGCTGGTGGGCGCAATTGGGTCAGCAATCCGCGAGAGCGACGCGGCGGGCTTGGTCGACGACAACGTGCTCTACCTGCTTATGCGCCAGGCAAAGGCGTGCGATCTGCCCATTATCCGCGAGCGCCTGAGCGCAAAGCAGATTGCGGTGGAGCCCGTCGACGGCGAGGACATCGTGGCGCTGCTGCAGCACATCTCTTACACCGGTGACGGCAAGGGGAGTGTCGCTTGATCTCGCTTGTCGTTGCTGCCGTCTTGCTACTGATTCATGCGCTGGTTTGCCTGATGCTGTGGACACTCATGAAGCTGGGCCTGCTGCCGGTGCGCGGGCACATGCTGGCTGTGATGGTGCTGGTGCCGCTGTGGGGCCCGTTGCTGGTGGTTTTGCTATCGGTCCGCAGCACGGTGTTTGGCGAGGGACTGAAAGAGTCTGCGCTGGAGTCGCTGCGCTTCAGCGACGACCTGCATCGCAGCATCCTGGTGCACGACCGTGAATCCGATGCGGGCGTGGTCCCGCTCGAGGAGGCGCTTATCGTCAACGACCCGGCATACCGGCGCCGCCTAATGCTCTCCATGCTCACCGAGGAGCCCGACGCGTACCTGGCGCAGCTGCAGGCGGCTAAGCTTAACGACGACGTTGAGGTGGCGCACTATGCCGCGACGGCGGTGGCGCAGATCTCCAAGGAGTCCGACCTTAAACTGCAGCAGCTGGAGCGTGCCTTTAAGACGGACCCGAGCGCGTATAACCTCAACGAATACTGCGATTATCTTGGTGAATACTTGGGCTCGGGCTTGGCTGAGGGTCGCGTGGCTCAGATTCAGCGCCAACAGTACGCGCGCCTGCTTGCGCGTCGCTGCGAGCGCGAGGATACCCTTGAGCTGCGCATTCGATACGCGACGGCGCTGATCGATGTCGGACAGATCGACGAGGCGCAGGCCGTGACCGACCAGCTGGTGCTCGACGTGCCCGAGGAGCAGGAGGTTTGGATGCTTTGCCTGCGCCTGGCCGTGATGCGCCGCGACGGTGACGAAGTCCACCGTGTGATCGATGCGATTGACAAGCAACATGTGTATTTGAGCGCCGACAACCGCGAAAAGTTGGCGTTTTGGCGCGACGGGGAGGAGGCCAGATGAGCGTGGTGCAACATATCCGCGACCGTGCAGGCCGCTTTCGTTGGATGGGGCTGCTCGTAGTGTGGGCTGTTTTTATCGTCCTGGCCGCCGTGCTGCTGATCGAACGCGCCGGCGTGCAGTACAGCGCTGGACAGCACAAGCTGGGCATGCTCGCCGCCAACGACGCGGTGCCGGCCTCCTCGGCAATCTTTGGCCAAAAGCCCACGTGCCTTGTCATTACCGATTCCGATCAAGCTGGCGTCGAGGACGTAAAGGAACAGTTCGACCAGATCCTGCTCGACATGAAGATCGCGCACCGCGACGTGGACCTTGCCCTGGATGGTGCGGATGCCATTCCCTCGCTGACCTCCTTCGATCGCGTGATTTTGCTCATGCCGTCGCTCGATGGGCTCGGTACGCACCTGAGCGACATTATGAGTTGGGTGAGTGCCGGTGGTTCGCTTATGCTCGCCATGCCGCCGGATAACTCGAGCTATCTGCAAGTGATTGCCTCCAAGCTTGGCATTGAATCGGCCGGATATGACTATGTAAAAGCCGAAAGCATTGTGCCGAGCGAGGACTTTATGCTGGGCGGGGGAGAGCGCTACGAGCTCTCGGACCCCTTTGATTCGTCGCTTTCGGTATCGCTGCGCGAGACGGCTCGTGTGTGGGCTATGACCGGCGATGCGGGCGCCCCGCTCATTTGGTCGAATGACTGCGGTAGCGGGCGCACCGTGATATGCAATATCGGTATCTATGACAAGGTCATGCGTGGCTTTTACGCCGCGGCGATCAGTCTGCTGGGTGATGCCACGGCCTATCCGGTCATCAACAGCGCCGTGTTCTATTTGGACGACTTTCCCAGCCCCGTGCCCTCGGGCGATGGTACTTATATCAAGCGTGACTACGGCCTTTCCATTGCGGATTTTTACACCAAGGTCTGGTGGCCCGATCTGCAAAAGCTCGCGCAAAAATATGGCATTCGCTATACCGGCGTGATGATCGAAAACTACGAGGACGCGGTCAACCAGACCGAGCCCGCGCGACAGGCCGATACCACGCAGTTCCGCTATTTTGGCGGCATGCTGCTGCAGATGGGCGGCGAGCTGGGCTTTCACGGCTACAACCATCAGCCGCTTGCGCTCTGGGACACCGACTATGGTACGTTGTACGTCTACAAAACCTGGAAGAACAAAGAGACGCTCGTCGCTTCGCTCAACGAACTTATCGCGTTTCAGGACGAGGTCCTGCCCAACGCGCACGGCTCGGTTTACGTACCGCCGTCGAATATCCTTTCGGACCGAGCGCGCAAGCTTATCGGTACCGACGTTCCTCGTATTAAGACCATTGCCAGTACGTATTTTGAGGATGGCACCGACCTGCCGTACGTGCAGGAGTTTGGCGTGGCGAGCGATGGCATTGTGGAGCAGCCACGTATTGTTTCGGGCGGCATGGTCGACGATTCCTATATGCGCCTGGCAGCCGTGTCCGAGCTCAACATGCACTACGTGAGCACGCACTTTATGCACCCGGATGACCTTTTGGACCCCGATCGCGGAGCCAAGGAGGGCTGGGAGGTCTACAAGGGCGGCCTGACCGACTACCTGGACTGGCTTACCAAGTCGGCGCCCGATCTGCGGCACCAGACGGCGTCGGAGTGCTCCGGTGCCATCCAGCGCTTTTCGTCGGTTACGGTGAACGTGGATACAAGTGCAGATGCCTGGACGCTCAACCTGGACAACTTTCATGACGAGGCTTGGCTCATGTTCCGCGCCAATAATGGCGAGCCGGGTGCGGTGACGGGTGGCGAACTAACGCACCTTACGGGCAATCTGTATCTGCTCAAGGCAAATGATAAGACCGTGACGATCGAGCGCAAGGAGGGTGGCGATAAATGAGAATCTGCTTGGTACTCGAGGGTTGCTACCCCTATGTGCACGGCGGCGTATCTACCTGGATGCATGGCTATATCCAGGCCATGCCCGAGCACGAGTTTGTGCTGTGGGTGATCGGCGCGCATGCTGCCGACCGTGGCAAGTTTGTCTACGAGCTGCCCGGCAACGTGGTCGAGGTGCACGAGGTGTTCCTGGACGATGCCCTGCGGCTTTCGGGCGAGCAACATGAAGCCAGTTTTAACGACCGTGAGCGCGAGGCGCTACGCCGTCTGGTGTCGCTCTCCTATCCGGACTGGGACGTGTTATTCGATATCTTCCACCGCCGTCGCGTGCATCCGCTCTCGTTTTTGCAGAGCCGCACGTTTATGGATATCTTTCGCGACGTGTGCCTGGCCGAGTATCCCTACACGCCCTTTGCCGATGCATTCCACACCATGCGCTCCATGTTGCTGCCCGTGCTCTACCTGTTGGGCAGCGAGGTGCCGGTGGCCGATGTGTACCATGCCATCTCGACCGGCTACGGTGGCCTGCTCGCCTGCCTGGGCTCAAGCGTTCACCATGCGCCGGTGCTGCTGACCGAGCATGGCATCTATACCCGCGAGCGGGAGGAAGAGATCATTCGCGCCGATTGGGTGGTGCCGTCGTTTAAGGACCGCTGGATTCGCTTTTTCTACCTGCTTTCGGAGGAGATCTACCGCCGCGCGTTCCGCGTGACGAGTTTGTTCCATAACGCCCGCAAGACGCAGATTGATATGGGCTGCGATGCGGACAAATGCCTGGTCATCCCAAACGGCATCCAGTTCGATCGCTTTAAGGATATTTCCTTAAAGACCGATGACGGCTGGGTGGACATTGGCGCGGTGGTGCGCCTGGCGCCCATCAAGGACGTCAAGACTATGATCTATGCCTTCTTTGAGCTGCACGAGCGCCTGCCCAAGGTGCGCCTGCACATTATGGGCGGCGTGGACGACGAGGAGTACGGCGCCGAGTGCCACGCGCTGGTCGAAACCCTGGGCGTGCACGACCTGATCTTTACCGGCCGCGTCAACGTGGTCGAGTACATGGAAAAGCTCGACTTCACCATTTTAACGAGCATCTCCGAGGGCCAGCCGCTCAGCGTGCTGGAGTCGCTTGCAGCGTGCCGTCCCTGCGTGACGACCGAGGTGGGCTGCTGCCGCGAGCTTCTCGAAGGCGCCCCGGGCGACGACTTTGGCGTGGCGGGTTTTGTGACGCCGCCTATGTATCGCAAGGGCTTGGCCGATGCCATGGAACGCATGTGCACAAGCCGCGCTCGTCGCATTGAGATGGGGGAGCGCGGCCAGCGTCGCGTTGCCACGTACTTCTTGCACGAGCAGATGCTCGCCAACTATCGCGCGCTGTACGACGAGACGGCGCAAGCGTTTGACCTGCCCAGAGAGGGGGAGTAGCCGGTGGCCGGAATCGGTTTTGAGCTCAAGCGCCTGTTTAGGCGCAAGGGTCTGTTTGCCACGATGCGCGCCTATGGCTACGCTGGCATTGTGTGCACGGGCCCCATGCTGCTGGGCGTGCTGCTCCAGGTGGGTATCTTGGTGCTGTGCGGTCTGTGGGGTGTGGACCGTGCCAACCAAGATCTGCTGGTGTGCATGGTGACCTATACGCTGCTGGCGTCGCTCACGCTCACGAGTTTTTTCTCTATGCCGGTCACGCGCTTTTTGGCCGATATGCTTTTTGCCGAGCGCGAGGATGAGATCCTGCCTTCGTTTTGGGGATCTAATGCCATCATGCTCGTTGTGGGCACGGTGCTCTACGGCGTCTTTTTGCTGTTCTCGGGCGCCACGCTGCTGCAGGGGCTGCTGTGCCTGTGGCTGTTCAACATTATGATCGTCAATTGGAACGGCATGAGCTATCTCACTGCTATTAAGGATTACCGCGGTATCCTATGCAGCTTTGCGGCCGCCATTGTCGTGGCGTGCCTGTGCGCCCTGGCCGCGCTGGCGCTGGGTCTGCCGCCGGTCGAGGGCCTTTTGGCGTCAATTGCTCTGGGCTACGGCGTCATGCTCGCCTGGGACGTGGTACTGCTGTACCGGTTTTTTCCGCAGAGCGAACGCAGCCCCTGGCTCTTTTTACGGTGGCTTGATCAGTTTATGCCGTTGGCGCTCACGGGCTTGTTCACCAACCTGGGCCTCTTTGCGCATTTGGTGATAATTTGGGCCGGTCCCATTGGCGTGCAGGTCAAGGGCTTGTTTTATGGTGCGCCCTACCACGATGTGCCGGCGCTCATCGCGTTTTTGACGATCCTGGTCACGACCGTCAACTTTGTGGTCTCGGTCGAGGTCAATTTCTATCCGCGCTACCGCGACTACTACAGCCTGTTCAACGACGGTGGCGTGGTGGGCGACATTGTGGTGGCCGAGGAGGAAATGCTTGCCACGCTCAACCGAGAACTACGGTTTTGTGCGCTCAAGCAGCTGTTTGTGACGGCGGCGGTCATCTCGCTCGAGACCACGGTGCTGTCGGCCCTACCGTTGGGCTTTAACAACCTGATGCACGGGTATTTCCGCACGTTATGCGTGGGCTATGGCCTGTATGCCGTGGGCGATACGTTGTTGCTCATCTTGCTGTACTTTACCGACTACAAGGGGGCCGTTCTGGCTTCGGGCCTGTTTGCCGGTGTAGCCGGGCTGGCGACCGCCGTGTCGTTGCTTTTGCCGCAGCAGTTTTACGGCTTTGGCTTTTTGTTGGGTGCGGCAGTGTTTTTTATCGTGGCGCTGCTGCGGCTCGATACCTATACCGCCAACTTGCCGTATCGTATCCTGAGTCAGCAGCCCATCGTGGCTGCTGACAAGACGGGCTGGTTTACACAGCTGGGCCGCTTGCTCGACCGTGCCGAACAGCGCTATGAGGAAGGTCACCATAAGGGTGAGTCACATGGCTCGTTTGAGCGCGCAGTAGTTCACGTGTATCGCAAGCATTGGGGAGGTTCTGATGACCGATAGGATGATGTCTCGCCGTCGCCTGTTTGAGGCGGCTGCTGGTGCGCTGTTGCTTTCGGGCTGCTCGGTGCAGGAAGACTCCTCGACCAAAAAGGTCAAAAAGCAGGACAAGATTATAAAGGCCGAGGCTTCCGACCAGTCCAAGCACCTGCGCGATAAGGACGAGCTGTACGAGGTCTACGACGACTCGGGCATTGTGACCATGTACCTGACGGTCTCGCGCGGTAACAGCTCCGAGAACACCGACCACAGCTGGGCCGAGATCAACACGTACTCGGTGTATGACTATGCCGACATGGGCGTGACGCGCTATCAGGTTATGGGCCTGCTGCAGCCGGGCGACGAAGACGGCCCGGTGGCCGGCGAGGTTGGCTATGGCGAGGAAGCGCCCAATGCCACCGTGCAGGTGCGCGGTCAGACATCGAGCATGAACTCGCAAAAGAATTACAAGGTGGAGCTCAAAAAGGGCAAGGGTACTTGGCGCCAACAGCGCGCGATTACGCTCAACAAGCACATGGGCGAGGGTGTGCGTTTTCGCAACAAGATGGCCTACGACCTTATCCGCGGAATCCCCCAGATGATGGGCCTGCGCACGCAGTTTGTGCATCTGTGGGTGTGCGACCAGACCGAAAAGTCCAACGATACCTTTGAGGACTATGGCTTGTTTACACAGGTGGAACAGCTTAACAAGACGGCGCTTAAGGCACATGGCCTGGATAAAAGCGGGCACCTGTACAAGGTGAACAGCTTCGATTTTCATCGCTACGAGGACACCATTAAGCTTGCCGATGATCCCGACTACAACCAGGTGAACTTTGAGGGCATGCTCGAGATCAAGGGCGATTCGGACCACACCAAGCTCATCGGGATGCTCGATGCGCTCAACGACGAATCGCAAAAGATCGATGACGTGCTCGACACATACTTTGATACCGAAAATCTGGTCTATTGGCTGGCGTTTCAGATCCTGACGGGCAACTGCGATACGCAGAACCGTAATTGCTATCTGTACAGCCCGCTCAACTCAAATACCTGGTACTTTTTGGATTGGGATAACGACGGCATGCTGCGTAAGCTTGAGCTGAGCCTGACGGGGTTCTCGGATTATGCGAGCTGGGAGCGCGGCGTAAGCAACTACTGGGGCAACGTGCTATTCAATCGTGCGTTGCGCAGCAAGTCGTTCCGCAGCGAACTCGACCGTGCCGTCAAGGACTTGCGCTCGTATTTGACCGAGACTCGCCTGACCAAGATGATCAAGCACTACCGCGAGGTGACTGAATCCCTGGTCTTTGCTTCGCCCGATATCAACAATCTGCCTGTCACCAAGGATCAATACGAGCAAATCGCCGCGGCGATTCCTTCCGAGATCGAGGAGAACTATAAGAGCTTTCGCGAGAGCTATAAAAAGCCCATGCCGTTTTACATTGGCGTGCCGCAGATCGATAACGGTAAACTGCGCATCAACTGGGATGCGTCCTACGACTTTAAGGCGCGCGACATTCGCTATACCGTGGAGCTTGCGCGCGACTATGCCATAAGCGACGTGGTCTTTAAGGCCGAGGACGTGCTGCTGCCCGAGGTAACGTGCGATGCGCCCGATACCGGCCAGTACTTTGTACGCGTGCGTGCCACTAACTCCGACGGCTATACGCAAGATGCGTTTGACTACTATGTGACCGACGGCGGCAAGCAGTACGGCATGAAGTGCTTTTACGTGCAGGACGGCGGTAAGGTCGTGGAGGACACGTATGAGGAGGGCTAGTGCGCTGCTTGAGCGCTTGGCGGCTCCGCCCGCGCGAACCACGCAGGAGCGTTACCGCCATGAGCTCAAGTACCTCATCAATGAGGGAGAGCATGCCGCATTGGCCTGCCGTATGGCGCCGGTATTTAACCTGGATAAGCATGCGCGGGCGGGCGGTTACACCATTCGCAGCCTGTACTTTGACGACTACTGCAACTCGGCCTACGAGGAAAAAGACGCCGGCATTCTCATGCGCAAAAAGTATCGCGTGCGCATCTATAACGGCAGCGACAAGGTGATTAAGCTCGAGCGCAAAAAGAAGTACGGCAGCTGGATCTATAAGGAGGACGCGCCGCTCACGCGCGGTGAGTTTGAGCAGATCCTGGCCGGCGATTACGACTTTTTGCTGAGGAGTCCCTATCCGCTCTGTCGCGAGTTCTACATCGAGTGCATCTGCAATATGATGCGCCCGCGGACCATCGTGGATTACGAGCGCGAGCCGTGGGTGATGGACGAAGGCACGGTGCGTATAACGTTTGACATGAACGTGCGCGCGGCGGTGGGAAGCTTTGACATCTTTGACGCGACCTTGCCCGCATTGCCCGTGTTGGAGCCCGGCAAGCTGGTGATGGAGGTCAAGTTTACCGAGTTTTGTCCGCAGCTGGTGCGCGATATGGTGCCGCCGGGCGCGGCCGAGCTTACGGCGGTCTCCAAGTACTGCTTGTGTTACGAAAAGACCGCCTACCTGCGCGGTTTTGACTACTGGGAATCGGATTTTGAGAACCGAGGGGATATTTAGACCATGAGCACCAGGGACTTTTTTAAGAACTCCGTCTTGGAGGCGTTTGGCCAGGTCGACCCCGCCAAGATCGGCCTGTCGCTGCTCGTGGCGCTCGCCATGGGCATCCTGATCTATTGCGTGTACAAGCGCTTTTTTACCGGCGTGGTGTACTCGCGCAGCTTTGCCGTGACGCTCGTGGGTATGTGCGTGCTCACCTGCATGGTCACGCTCGCGATCTCGACGAATGTGGTCATCTCGCTCGGTATGGTCGGTGCTCTGTCCATCGTCCGCTACCGTACGGCGGTCAAGGATCCGCTCGACTTGTTGTATCTGTTTTGGGCCATTACCACGGGCATTACGGCAGGCGCTGGCATGTACGCGCTCGTGGGGCTTACGGCAGTGGTGATTGTGGCGATGATTGCCGGCTTTGCGAGCCACCAAGACAAGGCGTGCGTGTACATGATGGTCATTCACTACACGGGCCAGACCACCGGTGACGACATCGTGCGCGCGTTTGGGCGCACCAAGTTCACCGTCAAGTCCAAGACCATGCGTGGTGACAAGGTGGAGATGACCGTGGAGGTGTTCTCGGACGGCGTTGACATGCCCTATGCGGACGCCATTCGCGCGCTCGACGGCGTGGAAGACCTGACGCTCATCCAATACAACGGCGAGTATCACGGTTAGAACCCTAGCGAGCAAATTGCACAAAGAGGGGCGCTCCTGGTCGAGCGTACGTCAGCGAGCGGGCAGCTGCCGTGGCGATGTGCCACGAAAGAGGAGCGACGCGTACTTCATGTACGCGAGCGACGGTTTGAGCGGCAGATCGCCCGGCAGATGCCCGCGCAGCGTCGAGCAGTCCGGCGTTCGTCAGAACGCCGGAACGAACAGGTATCATGGTGAAAGCGATTTCAACGACGGGGGTGCTCGTGGTAAAGATGAAAGATGTGGCTGAGCTGGCCGGCGTTTCGAGCGCCGCCGTCTCGCGCTACCTCAACGGTGGATATATCTCGACGGACAAGGCCGAGCGCATTAAGAAGGCGATTGAGCTGACCGGATACGTGCGGTCCAGCCAAGCTCGCGCGCTGCGCACCGGTTCCACCAAGCTCATCGGCGTCATCGTGCCCAAGATCAACTCGGAGTCCGTGAGCCGCATTACCGCCGGCATTGGCCAGGTGCTCGGTCGCCGTGGCTACCAGATGCTGCTTGCCAACACCGACAACGCGGCCGATCGTGAGCTCGAATACCTCGATTTATTCCAAAAC
Organism: uncultured bacterium; assembly: GCA_905215825.1. Classification (GTDB taxonomy): domain Bacteria; phylum Actinomycetota; class Coriobacteriia; order Coriobacteriales; family Coriobacteriaceae; genus Collinsella. Next base: position 8,951 of record CAJMRO010000015.1, on the reverse strand, counting down.
CACCCAGTCGATGGCATTGTGCTGGTGGCAACTATGATTACCGACGAACACCGTCGGGCGATTGAATCGTGCCGCGTGCCCATCGTGCTGATCGGCCAGAATGTTGAGGGCGCGGCGTGCGTCTATCACGACGATTACGAGGCCGCCTTTGAGCTGGGTCATGCGCTTGCGGGCCGCGTGGATGGCAAGATTGCCTACATTGGAGTTACCGAAGAGGACCGCGCTGCTGGTTATGACCGCCGTCGCGGTTTTGAGGCCGGCTTGCGCGCCGCGGGTAACCCACTCGATGCCGCCTTGATTCGTTTGGGCTCGTTTACGCTCGACTCGGGCTATGGTGCGGCGCGTGAACTGCTTTCCGTCGCTCCCGATGTTTCGTTTATCGCCTGCGCGACCGACACCATGGCGGCGGGCGCGCTGCGTGCTATCGATGAGGTTCGCGGCATGGGCGAGGGCATACACCGCGTGAGCGGTTTTGGCGACAACGCGTTTTTGCGCGCGCTGACGGGCGGCATTCCCACCGTGCATTATGGCTACCTGACCAGTGGCGTCGAGGCGACCAATATGTTGCTCAACACGCTCGATGGTGTGGAGGGGGAGAGCGGTCTCAAGACGCTCAAGCTCGGCCATCAGCTTATGAATGTCTAGGTCTTGGGCACGTCTGCCTGCCTCTGAGTCGCCTGGTTTTTCCGTAAAACTACCATTCGCCGGCTTTTTCCTACCGTTTACCGCTATATGAAAACGATTGCAGACATATGAAACTGCAATCGATTACAGTGTAAGTGTCAAAGATGGCCGGGTGCAAATGCGCCCGTTGGAGGAAAGGGAAGTCATGGACTACCGCAAATCAGCCCAAGATGTGCTCGACAACATCGGTGGCGCCGACAACGTTGTTTCGGCCGCGCACTGCGCCACTCGCCTGCGCCTGGTGATTGCCGATAACGCCAAGGTCGACAAGGAAGCCCTCGAGAATATCGACGGCGCCAAGGGCGTCTTTGAGGCCCAGGGCCAGCTGCAGATTATTTTTGGCACCGGCACCGTCAACAAGGTCTACGAGGAGTTCATCGCGCTCAGTGGCGTCGAGGCTGCCACCAAGGCCGAGGTCAAGGAGGCCGCGGCGCAGCAGCAGAACATCTTTATGCGTGCCATTAAGGTGCTCGGCGACGTCTTTGTCCCCATCATCCCTGCCATCGTGGCTTCGGGCCTGCTGCTGGGCATTATGAGCGCCCTCAACTTTATGGCCTCCAACGGCTTTATCGCTCTCGACACCAATAACTTTATCTATAAGATTGCCGACCTGGTCTCGGGAACGTCCTTTGGCATTCTGCAGATCCTGATCGGCTACTCCGCCGCCAAGGCCTTTGGCGCCAACCCGTACCTGGGTGCTGTCGTCGGCGGTGCGTTCATCAACTCCTCGCTGCAGAGCGCCTACACGGTTGCCTCCGAGGGCGTTCAGACCATGGTCACCGTCATCCCCGGCGTGTACAGCTTTGAGTGGGTCGGCTATCAGGGCCACGTGATCCCCATCGTTATCGCCTGCGCCATTCTGGCCTTCCTCGAGAAGCGCCTGCACAAGATCGTTCCCGAGATGTTCGACCTCTTTGTGACCCCGCTCGTCTCGGTGTTCGTGACCGTGCTCGTGACGCTCGTTGCCGTCGGCCCCATCTTTGTCTGGGCCGAGAACGGCATCCTCGGTCTGATCCAGGCCCTGCTGACCCTGCCCTTCGGCATCGGTTCCTTTATCGTCGGCCTGTTCTATGCCCCCACGGTCGTTACCGGTATCCACCAGATGTACACCGCCATCGACCTGGGTCAGCTCGCCCAGTACGGTGTGACCTACTGGCTGCCCATCGCCAGCGCTGCCAACATCGCTCAGGGTGGCGCCGCGCTTGCCGTTGCCTTTAAGACCCGCGATGCCAAGATCAAGGGTTTGGCACTTCCTTCGGCCCTGTCCGCCTTCATGGGTATTACCGAGCCGGCCATCTTTGGTGTGAACCTGCGCTTCTTTAAGCCCTTCATCGCCGGCTGCATCGGTGGCGGTTGCGGCGCCCTGGTCTGCGCGCTCACCTCGCTTGCCGCTTCCGGTACGGGCGTTACGGGTATCTTCGGTATCCTGCTGTGCCTGGCCCAGCCCGTGCAGTACGCGATCATGTTTGCGGTCGCCGCGCTGGTTTCCTTTGGCGTCTCGTTTGTCCTGTACAAGGACGAGCCCAAGGCTTCCGAGCAGGCCTAAGAGCTTTTGATTGAAGGGTGCCCGCGGGTTGTATGCTCGCGGGCGTTTCCCGTATCTGGTGTCGATCTCTGGCGCCTTGTTACTTTCGATCCGTTAGGACTTTGATATGTCTAATGCACTTGGCCGCGACCTTGCAAAGCTGGTCGCCGCTGTTGACGCTGCCGCCTCTGAGTGCGGCCATGGCGCGTATGGCCAGCGCTTCCATATTATGCCGCCGGCGGGCTGGCTCAACGACCCCAACGGTCTTTGCCAGGCAGGCGGCGTGTTCCATGCCTATTTTCAGTATGCGCCCTTTGATGTCGAGGGCGGCGTTAAGGTCTGGGGCCATGCGACGAGTCGCGATCTTATGACGTGGGATTACGTTGGCGCCCCACTGCTGCCCGACGAGCCGTTCGATTGCCACGGTGTGTATTCGGGCTCCGCGCTTGCCGAAGACGGTTGCATTCGCGTGCTCTATACGGGCAACGTTAAGCTTTCCGATGCTGACGGTACGTACGACTACGTCAATACTGGCCGCCGCGCCGATACCGTCTATGTGGAGAGCGTTGATGGCCTTACCGGTCGGGAGTTCAACCAAAAGCGCGTGGTGCTGGCGTCCGAGGATTATCCTGAGGATTTGACCTGCCACGTGCGCGATCCCAAGGTGTGGCGTGACGCGGACGGGCGTTATCACATGGTGCTGGGCGCGCGTCGTCGCGTGGATGGGCCGCATGTCGATAGTCGATTTTGCGCTATGCACGGCGAGGGCGCCGGTCGCGATGTGGGCGAGATCTTGGTGTATGGCTCGGCCGATATGCTGAGCTGGGAGCTCGAGAGCCGTGTGTCTACGCCCGAGCGTTTTGGCTTTATGTGGGAGTGCCCGGGATACCTTGAGCTTGAGGCGGATGGCGATGTACCGGCGAGGTGGCTGTCCTTCTCGCCCCAGGGCCTCGAGGGCGGCCGTTGGGACCGCGGCAACGTATACGCCGCTGGCTACATGCCTGTAACGGGCGACATCACCGGTGGTGACGGTGCCTATGAGCTGGGCGAGTTCCGCCTGTGGGACGCCGGTTTTGACTTCTATGCTCCGCAGGAGTTTACGTCCGAGGACGGTCGCCACATTCTGATCGGCTGGATGGGCATGCCCGATGAGCCGACCTATGGCAACGACCCCACTGTGGTGAGCGGCTGGCAGCACTGCATGACGGTGCCGCGTGAGCTTACAGCCGGTGCCGACGGCGTGGTGCTGCAGCAGCCGGCGCGCGAGATTGAGCACCATTATGCCTCGGTGCGTGTAGGGGAGGGCTCGTTGGAGGTTGCCGGCGATACCTGCTTTGACGTTGTTGCCGACGGTGTCGACGGCGCGTTTACCGCGACCGTTGATGGCGAGCTGAAGCTGGCGTTTGTGCCCACTGAGGGCGAATTGCCCTCGCGCTTTGAGATGCAATTTACCGATGAGAGTCGCGCTTCTGCCGGCTGCGGTCGTACCGTGCGTTGGGAGCCCGTCGACGAGGTTCGTAACGTGCGCATTGTTGGCGATGTTTCGTCGGTCGAGGTGTTTGTGAACGATGGCGCGCTCGTGTTCTCGACGCGCATCTATCCCGAGGCCTATGGCGTGACCGTTGACGCTCCGGGCGCGAACGTGACCTATCACACGCTCAACATCTAGGCGATTGGTCGTCTATCGGCGCTATACTGCAGCCGTTGCCCACGATGCGGGGAACATCCGCATCGTGGGTTTTTGCTTATGAAGGGACGGTGTCGTGTGGATGTACAGCAGCTAGAAGAGGCCTGGGCTGCAAGGGCCGGCGCGCGTGAGGCGTGGTTGCTTGCGGCCTCGCATGTGCCGGCGGCGCTGTCGCAATTGGGTATTGTGCGTCCCGGTGACCGTCTGGTGGCCTTTGCGGATGACTTTGCCGATGCGTTTGCGCACGGCTTTGAAGGCTGTGATGTTGTGCTTGTGGACCCGCCGTCGGTTGCGGCGTTTGCTGCCGCGTCCGAGGATTTCGATGCTTCGTTTGATGCCGAGGGACCGCATCTGTGGTGGTTCGTCAACTCTATCGGCGGGTTTGGTCTACGTGTGCCCGACCTTCGTGCGTTAGGCCGCGCAGCGCGTGAGGCTCATGCGCTGTTCTTGGTGGATAACACCGTGGCTGGTGTCTTTGGGTGCGATCCGTTGCGCTTGGGTGCCGTGCTGTCACTTGAGGCGCTCGACCGTGTGTGCGCTGGTAAGGCTCCGCGCAAGCTCGTTGCCGCTTCGATGGCGCGCTCGCAGCTCAAGCGCCATCGTATGGATGCCGCGGCTGAGTGCGCGCATGCCCTGCTTGAGGGCCGTGGCTTGGCTAAGCTTGATTTGCCTGCTGGCGAGGCCGGTGTGCTGGAGCGCGGGCTGGACTCGCTCGATACCCGCATGCAGGCGCATTTCGACCGCGCCCGTGCGCTGGCCGAGTATCTGGCCGCCAACGAGATGGTGCGCAACGTGCGCTATCCCGGGCTGAGCTCGCATCCCGACCATGCGGTTGCAACGGGAATCCTCGAGCATGGCTTTGGCCCGGCAGTTGAGTTTGACCTAATAGAGCGTAGCGCAGGCGAGCTGTTCGATGCTTTGCCGGGGGAGTTTCGCACATCGCCCGCCGGCGGCGCAACGACGCGCCTTTCGGCTCCACGCGGCAAGCAGGGGAGCACCATCCGCCTCTTCGCCGGTACCGACGACCCCCTGACAGTGGCCGCCACCCTAGATAACGCTCTCCGAAAATGATCCCTTGGGGACGGAGGAAAACGGATCACTCGAGGGGTCGTTCTGACTGAGTGATCCGTTTTCCTCCGTCCCCAAGGGATCATTTGTTGATACTTGCGATGAGGACGTCGGCTTTGGCAGCTATGACCTGGTTAATGTCGGCCTGCAGCTCCTCGTAGACTTCGATGGCTCGCTCGCCGGCGGGGGTGAGCGTGGATCCGCGGGCGCCGTCGCGCTCGATGAGCTTGCAGCCCAGCTGGCCTTCGGCTTCGTTTACAATGCGCCAGGCCTTGGAATACGCCATACCCATGCTCTTGGCGGCACGGTTGAGCGAGTGCTCGCGGGCAATACCCTGCAGCAGCAAGACGCAGCCATGACCAAACACGCCCGGCAAATCCTTGTCGCACGCTTGAATGACCAACTTTGCCGTCGTCTTGTACTTCATACGCTCCACGTCTCCCCGCTAAAGTGTTTGCTGGGCAAACGCAAAGCCTGCGTCAAACCCTCGTGTGCTCTTCTTAAATCATGCATTGTAGCAGTCAAAGTGCGTTAAGATACTTCCCCAGTATTGGGCGCCCAAGGTTGGGCTGGGTCCTACGAGGCCTGCAGCCGACCGGTCGCATGGAAAAAGGAGAAACATGGCTACGTTCTTTCCCGGTGAGTCCCACACGTTTTCGGAGTATCTGCTGGTCCCTGGTTACTCGTCCTCGCAGTGCATCCCCAACAACGTCTCTCTTAAGACGCCGCTGACCCGCTTTAAGCGCGGTGAGAAGCCGGCAATCACCCTGAACATCCCCATGGTTTCCGCCATCATGCAGTCCGTCTCGGGCGTCGACATGGGTGTCGCGCTCGCTACCGAGGGTGGCCTGTCCTTCATTTACGGTTCCCAGAGCGCCGAGTCCGAGGCCGCTATGGTCAAGGCCGTCAAGGATCACAAGGCCGGCTTCGTTCAGTCCGATTCCACGCTGACCCCCGACATGACCATGGAGCAGGTCATCGAGCTCAAGGAGAAGACTGGTCACTCCACTATGCCGGTTACCGACGACGGCACCCCCAAGGGCAAGCTCCTGGGTATTGTCACCAGCCGTGACTATCGCCCCAGTCGCGATGACCACCAGACGAAGGTCTCCGAGTTCATGACCCCGCGTGAGCAGCTCATTGTGGGCGACAAGAACATCAGCCTCAAGGTTGCCAACGACGTCATCTGGGACAACAAGCTCAACGCTCTGCCCATCGTCGACGACAACGATCACCTGATGGGCATCGTCTTCCGCAAGGACTACGACAGCCACAAGACCAACCCCAACGAGTTGCTCGACGGCGACAAGCGCTACATGGTCGGCGCCGGTATCAACACCCGCGACTATGCCGAGCGCGTGCCGCTGCTCATCGAGGCCGGTGCCGATGTCCTGTGCATCGACTCTTCCGAGGGCTTCAGCGAGTGGCAGAAGCGCACCATCGAGTGGATCCGCGCCAACTATGGCGAGGACGTCAAGGTCGGTGCCGGTAACGTCGTCGACGCCGAGGGCTTCCGCTTCTTGGCCGACTGCGGTGCCGACTTCATCAAGGTCGGTATCGGCGGCGGTTCCATCTGCATCACCCGCGAGACTAAGGGTATCGGCCGTGGCCAGGCCACCGCGCTGATCGACGTCTGCCGCGCTCGCGACGAGTACTACGAGGAGACCGGCGTCTACGTGCCCGTGTGCTCCGACGGCGGCATCGTCTACGACTATCACATGACGCTCGCCCTTGCCATGGGCGCCGACTTTATGATGCTGGGCCGCTACTTCGCTCGCTTCGACGAATCGCCGACGAACAAGCTGCTTGTCAACGGCGTGTACGTCAAGGAATACTGGGGCGAAGGCTCGAACCGCGCGCGCAACTGGCAGCGTTACGACCTCGGCGGCAAGACGGGCCTTGCGTTTGAAGAGGGCGTGGATTCCTACGTCACCTACGCGGGCTCCCTGCAGGATAACGTCGCAAGAAGCCTTTACAAGGTCAAGTCGACCATGTGCAACTGCGGCGTGACGACGATCCCTGACCTGCAGAAGAACGCGAAGCTCACGCTCGTCTCCGCCACCAGCATCGTCGAGGGCGGCTATCACGACGTCACCCTCCGCGCCACGAACGCCAGCAACAACTAAACAGCGCAAAGAACAACAAAAAGCGGTTCCCAAACGGGAACCGCTTTTTTGAGCACTGAGATCAAAATACCATCGTCAGGAAGCTGTAGAGCAGCTTGCAGCCGTAGAAAACGATGATCACGCCGCAGACCTTGTTGATGACAACGAGCGTTTTGGGCGTGAAATTGTCGCTGAAAAGCGAGATGAGCAGCGTCAGCCCCGTGAACCACAGGCAGGACGCGAGCGCCACGCCGCTGATAAACGACGTGCTCTGCGCCGCGGGCAGCGTCACGTAGAACGCGCCGAGCATCATCGTTCCGTCGATGAGTGCCTGCGGGTTGAACCATGTGACCACACAGGCGGACGAGATGGTCTTGGGGATCGAGTCCGCGGTCCGGCTGCGGTCGATCTCCTCCGCCTTGGCGCGCAGGAGACCGACGCCGATATACAGCACGATCAGGCTGCCGAGCAGCAGGATGACCATTTGCAGCCATTCATAGCGCTGCATGACCGCGCCCACGCCGAAAAAGCACGCGAGCGCGAGCGTCACGTCGAAAAGGATGACGATGAGCGCCGTCAAAAGTGCGCACTTTCGCGTGTGCGTCAGCGCCGAGTTGATGACGAATAAATTTTGCAGCCCGATGGGCGCGACGTATGCAAGCCCCATCGTAAGGCCCTGTAAAAAGTATTTCACTGCCGCCGCGTCCTTACTTTTTGAACGTTACGCACGCCTGCGAGGCGGTTTTGCCGTCCGGCTTGACGATGCCGATGCGGCACGTGCCGTCATCGAGTGACTTCTTGTAGACCGTCAGTGCCTCACCCTCGAAGCACGGCGTTGAGTAGTGTAGCTCGACCGATTGAATATTACCGCTCGCGAGCTCCTTTGCCGAAAAGCAGTCGAGCAGCAGGCGCACATAGGCCACGTTGTTCATGTGGTGGCCGAGGTCGATGTCCGTCGACCGCACGGCGTAGTGCGAGAAGAGGTCGGCGTCCTCAAACTTTTCATGGAAGCGCTGCAATTTTTCGGGGATGGCCGTCTCGGCGGGGAAGGGGTAGTCCTTCGGAAAGCCCGAGTCGCCAAAGCGGATGATCTTCTGCTCCGGTCCTAAGATGGCCCACTCGGTCTTGCCGCGGGCAATGACCGCCTCACCGCGCGAGAGTGTGTAACTGCGGTACGTGCGTACGTCGCGCTCGCTGCACGCCTCCGCCCACGTGCGCACCGTGAGTTCGTCCATCAGGTACGCGCGCTCAAAGAGATCGACGCGCGTGTGGACCGTGAGCCAGAATTCACCCTTTTTCGCCATCGCGCTGCTGCCGACGCCCAGCACCTCCGCGTGCTGCGCTGCGATGCCCTGAAAAATCGTAAACGCCGCCAACGGCGACAGCGCGCCCGACGCGTCACAGTAGTCGGGCGTGACGGTAAGACGTTTTTCAAAAATGCTCTCCATGCAGTTCTCCTTTGAATTTGTCGTTTTCTTAACGATAAGTATAGCATGGAATTGGTATTGCCTCAAGCGGACAAAATGACCCATGCGTTAAAAAAGCTCCACATTGTGGAGCGTTGTTTCCGCACAGGTGCGGAGGGGAAGGCAGCGCCGTCGGCGCTGCACGAATCAAAGGGGATATTCTCTTTCGCGAAAGAGAATATCCCCTTTGGAACCCCAAGAGAAAGGCTTTTGATTGGCAGTCTCTGGCTTGAATGACTTTTATGCCTCTGGAATGGGAGTGCCTGCCAAGTGATGAATCTAAACGATTTGTCTTACTTCTATCTCCGCTGCCGCTTTGCTGATCTTGTAGAAGTACAAACTAATTTCCGCCTACTGCGGCACTCCACAATGCGGCGAGCGTCAGCAATGCCGCATTTCGCAGGCAGTCTGCCGCC